>CALGEF010000478.1 GCA_937881755.1 uncultured Acidobacteriota bacterium | reverse complement strand
CGCAAACTGACGCGCCAAATGGATGGTCGCCTCGACGTCACCAAGCGCGTCGTGGGCGTTGTGTGCATTGAACCCGTTGGCAGGCGCAAGCCGGTCAAGCTTGAAGCTCCGCCGCCCCGTATCATCCGTTGGCCAGGCAAACAGATCCGGATCGCGGACGAAGGCGGCGTACACGGCCGGCAGAATGTCGAAGCGCGTGTTGCCGTTGAACTGCGTGGCGTAAACGTTCGGCAAGAGGTTCTGATAGAAGGTCTGCCGCAGGACCTCTTCGTCGAACTTCATGGTGTTGTAGCCCACCCAGATCGAGGGCGACCAGCGTTCGGTCAATTCGGCCACCTGCTGCGCGAAGTCCAACAGTGACGGCAGGCTTGGATCGATCAAGTGATCTGGCGTGACACGCGTGACGATGAGCGCCTGTGGCGAGGGCAGGATATGTGGCGCCAGGCGGCAACGGATATTGATCCGCGCCTTTTCAACAAATGTCTCATCCGTCCAGATCGCTGCGAACTGCAGCGGCTGATCGAACTCCAGCGAGATGCCGGTGGTTTCAAGGTCGTAGAAGACGAAATCCATGTGACCGAGACTAGCGTGCTTTGCGGATACGATCCGCAAGACAGCGACGGCACCAGCTCAGTCGCTTTGGGCGGGAAACTGCCGTTCGCCGTAGGCCGTATGACCGTCGGCGAAGGGCCGACCGGCGCATGGTGTGCCGGTCCGGAAAGTTGATCAAAGGTCGATCCCCTCCGACAGGGACAACGCGCCCTCGATGTCGACACCGAGGTAGCGCACCGTGCTATCCATCTTCGTATGCCCCAGCAATAGCTGGATCGCGCGCAGGTTGCCGGTCTCCATGTGGATCTGTGCGACCTTGGTCCGTCGCATAGAATGCGTGCCGTAGGCGCTCGGCTCCAGACCGAGCAACGTCACCCAGCCCCGGACGATCCGGGCATACTGTCGCGTGGACAGATGCGGGCTGCCGCGGATCCGGCTGGGCCACAGGAACTCCAGACCGTTCATCTCCGGGTCGCCGATGCAGCGATCGAGGGACACCCTCGTGGTCTCGGTGATCTCGAACCCGACCGGCTTCCCGGTCTTCTTCGGTCTTGCCGGCATTGACAGAATATCACGTTTAGGGGGCGTTTTGTCCTCGCGTCGGGCGGAAAGCGGACTGGCGCAGGGCCCGGCTTAGACGAGGGCGTCGATGAGAGTGTATTGCGCCACAACAAAGGCGATATAGCATAGCAGCATCACCCATCCCACCGTGGGACCGATACGGTTGCCAAAGAGCAGGAAGCCCGCGAACACGGCTGTGACCGCCACAGCCACCGGAAGATCGAACGCGGCAAAGCGCGGGTTGATCATCAGCGGCTTGACCGCCGCGCTCAGTGCCAGCACAGACAGGATGTTGAAGATGTTCGAACCGACGATCCCTCCCACGATCATCTCGGACTCGCCCTTGCGCGCGGCTGCAACGCAAGCGGTCAGTTCCGGCAGCGACGTACCGAACGCGATCAGCGTCATGCCGATTACCGCTTCGGGCACACCCAGCGCCACGCCACCGGCAACCGCTCCTTTCACTAGGATCTCGGAGCCGAGGACGAGCGTGGCAATACCGACCAGCATCATGATCCAAGGGGTCTGTGCGTCGCTTTCGGCATCCTTGACGGCCTCAATATCGAGCTTCGAAGCGCGATACTGATAGAAAACATAGGCCATCAGTGCCGCCATCATCACTGCCCCGGCCCAGCGGGGCAACAGCCCCGCCAGTACGGCGGGGACCATCGCGGCGGTCGCGCCCAGCATCACCAGCGTATCCACGCGCACCTCGCGCCGGTCAAACAGCACAGGGGCAGTGATCGCGCAGACCGCGACGACCAAAAAGATATTGGCGATGTTCGACCCGATCACATTGCCCACAGCGATCCCGGGGAACCCCGACAGGTTGGCATTGACCGAGGTGAACAGCTCGGGCGCCGATGTGCCGAAGGCCACGATCGTGGCCGCGATGAAAAGTTTCGACACCCCCGATCGTTTGGCTACGATGACGGCGTTGCTCACGGTCCAATCGCCACCCTTGACCAGCAACCAGACCCCAAAGGCGATGGCGCCCAGCGCGATGATGGCAAGCTGGTAGGTCTCGAGGGAATGCATGAATACTCCAATGCAGGCGCGGGGCGAGGGGCGGTTTAAGATGGGTTTGGACGGCCTGCGCCGCTGCCCGCCACCGCCGCCTAGTAGCAGAGGAGGCCGCGACGGCGCGTGCTGTTACTCGTCACCGCCAAGCCCAACAGGCTTCGGTGCACCCCGGCGCCGACGCACCGCTCCGATGATGGGCAGCGCAATCGCCGCCAGCACCGCGACCAGCAAGATCGCTGAGATCGGCCGCTCGACGAAGATCATCGGGCTGCCGAAAGACAGCAGCAGTGCCTGCCGCAGTGAGGTTTCCATCAGCGAGGCCAGCACCAGCGCCAGAACCAGAGGTGGTCGCGGTACATCGAACTTGATCATCGCGTAGCCCAACACCCCGAAGGCCAAGGACATCCACACAGTCGCCATGTCGAGCGTCGCGGCATAGGCGCCGACCAAGGAGATGCCCAGGATCGCCGGTGCCAAATACACATAGGGAATGCGCAATAGCGCGGCGAACACCGGTGCCAGCGGCAGATTCAGAACCAGTAGAAACAAGTTGCCTATAAACATGCTTGCGATCAGGCCCCAAACAAGCGCGCTTTCCTGGCTCATCAGCTGCGGACCGGGCCGGATGCCGTGCAGGATCAACGCTGCCAGCAAGATCGCCGTCGAAGCAGAGCCGGGAATGCCCAGCGACAGCATCGGAATTGCGGCGCCGTGCGAGGCCGCATTGTTCGCTGATTCCGCCGCCGCGACCCCGTCGATAGCGCCATGCCCGAATGCCTCGGGGTTCTTGCTGAACTTGCGTTCCGTCAGGTAGGACAGCAACGAGGCGATTGAGGCGCCCGCGCCCGGCATGATGCCCACGAACAGCCCGATGAAGCCGCCGCGGATGATCGAGAAGCGGCATTTGCGCCAGTCATCCATCGTCAGCCACATGTCGCGCAGACGGGTCTTGATCGGCTTGACCGACTCGATCCGCTCCAACGAGGCCAACACCTCGGCGATTCCGAATACCCCGATCACGACGGGGATGAAATCGATGCCAGTCATCAGGATCGGCTGGTCGAAGCTCAACCTTGGTGTGCCGGTCAGCGGATCGACCCCGATCAGCGCGATCATCAGCCCGATCAGTGCCGCCGCCAGCGACTTGATGGGCGAACCGCCAAGGCTGCCGATGGCAAGGATCCCCAGCAACGCGAGCAAGAAGTATTCAGGCGCGTTGAATCGCAACTCGAAACTGGCCAGTGGCGGGGGCAGCCAAGACCAAGCGCACCGGCAAGGTGCTGAACGACAACCGCGCCGACTGGCGCGAGGTGTGGTCACTGTTCCCAGGTGACGTTGCTTATGTCTGACATGGCGCGCTGCATGCTGCGACCGTGGCAGAAAGCCTGACGGTGACAGGCTTCAATATCCGCTCGCAAATTATCTGGGCGAAGGACCGCTTGGTGCTCAGCC
>CALGEF010000477.1 GCA_937881755.1 uncultured Acidobacteriota bacterium | reverse complement strand
ATGAACCGACGACCGTTGTCGCCAACGATCCGGAGGACCGGAAGGGCGCGCTCAGAACGATCGGGGGATCGCAGTCCGACCACTGGAACAACACGCTGGCCAACCAGGCGGTGCAGGCGCTGTGGGTGAAGAACTCGGATGTGACGGAACGGGACCGCCAGTTGAGCGCCACTGTCGCCGGGCTGGCTGGCATCGGCCCGAAGGATGAACTGGAGGGCATGATGGCAGCGCAGCTGATCGCGGCTCACAACGCCGCGATGGAATGCTACCGCCGCGCCATGATCGGGGAGCAAACCTTCGAGGGCAGGCGCGAGAATCTCAACCAGGCGAACAAGCTGTCCCGCACTTGGGCGACGTTGCTCGACGCGCTGAACAAGCATCGCGGCAAGGGCCAGCAGAAGGTGACAGTCGAGCATGTCCATGTTCATGCGGGCGGCCAAGCGGTGGTCGGGACCATCGAGCGACCGGGGGGTGGGGATCAGACCAAAATGGAGGAACAACCCCATGCAAAGCAGATTGCCCATGCACCTGAGCCCGCGCTGTGGGGCGCGGACGCGGAAAGGGACGCCGTGCCGATCGCCCGCGATGACGAACGGCCGCTGCCGGATGCACGGGGGAAAGTCTCCAGGCGCGCCGACCGGGAATGACAATGCGCGCAAGCATGGCCTCTACACCGCGGACGCCATATCCGAGCGTCGAGAGCTGGCGGTGCTCCTGCGATCGATGCGCGGCATCATTGAAGAGGTGGAGGGATAGGGCATCGGTCCTCGGGTGCTCCTCACGGTTCCTCTCGGAGGATTCCGAATGCGGGTAGTCCAGGCGCAAGGCCGCTACAGCGTGGCAGCGGAGATTGCCTAAACTCAACCACGCCCTGAGGAAATCGGCGGTTCCTTCCTGGCGACATTCGTATGCTGGCGGGCGAAGCGCGGGACATCGCCTGCGACTGGCTTCCTTTTTTGGGAATCCACCAGAATCCGGAATCCAGCCTGTCCACGCTGGACGATCTCGGTTGATTGCACTGCAATCAGCGCCTAATCTCACACGAAGCCGATGGAGGGCATCATGGCCAGCATCACGATTCGAAATCTCGACGACAGGTTGAAGCGCAGTCTGCGCATCCGCGCGGCCGAGCACGGCCGCTCGATGGAAGAGGAGGCGCGGGAAATCCTGCGCCAGGCAGTCGGCAGACGGGCGCCGCCCGAAAACCTTGGTGAAGCCATTCATCGCCGCTTTGCAGGCCTGGGCGGAGTGGACCTCGATCTGCCGCCCCGCGAGCCGATGCCCGAGCCCCCGCGCTTCGATTGATGCAGGCAGCCATGATCCTGATCGACACCAATGTCATCTCCGAGCTTATGCGGTCGAAACCCGCCCCGGCCGTGCTGGACTGGTTCGGCCATCAAGACGCCGCCGCCCTTCATCTCAGCGCGGTGGGGGAGGCCGAGTTGCGGCGTGGTGCGGTGATCCTGCCGGAGGGCAAGCGCCGCGAGCGCCTGATTGCAGAGATCGACGCCATGGTCGCCGAAGACTTCGCAGGCCGGGTGCTGCCGTTCGACAGCGCCGCGGCAAAGGCCTTCGCCGACATCTTCGCCGACCGCCGCGCCGCGGGTCGGCCGATCAGCTTTCCTGACTGCCAGATTGCGGCCATCGCCCGCGCCTGCGGTGCTGCCATGGCAACCCGGAACGTCGGCGATTTCGTGGGCTGCGGTGTCGAGGTGATCGATCCATGGCAGCATTCGGAGGGCGGCTGACCGGGATGGACAAGCGAAGCCTCACCGAACGCGACATCTGCACCAAGTTTATCCTGCCCGCCGTCAAGCGCGCGGGCTGGGACGAGATGGTGCAGGTTCGGGAGGAGCATCACTTTACCGACGGCCAGATCATTGTTCGCGGCAAGATGACGTATCGAGGTGCAAGGAAGAGGGCTGACTTCATCTTGGACTACAAGCCGAATATCCCGATCGCACTAATCGAAGCGAAGAATAACTCTCACAGCGTCGGTGACGGCATGCAGCAGGCGCTCGCCTATGCCGAGATCCTGAAGATTCCCTTTGTTTTCAGTTCGAACGGCGACGGCTTCGTGTTCCATGACCGCACCGGCGCCAGCACGCCGCGCGAGTCGAACCTCAGTCTCGACGCCTTCCCTTCACCTGCCGACCTGTGGGCGCGCTTTCGCGCCTGGAA
>CALGEF010000476.1 GCA_937881755.1 uncultured Acidobacteriota bacterium | reverse complement strand
ACGCGTCACAGGTGGGCGGATACCCCGGAATAGGTGGGCGCATGTTGTCGGAATAGGTGGGCGGATGCTCAGGAATGCGCAGCGACACCCGAGAAGTCAGCGCGTGCGATCTACGTTGCCTTGGAAGAAAACAGGGTTTGCCAAGCAATGCAGTGCGCCTGATCCATCACGTACTTCGATAGCCGCCCAATCATAATCCGGCTTTGGTTTAAATGGCACCAGGGCCCTACCGCGCGCGCCGTGCGCTATCACATCAGACCTGACCGCAGAACCGGGATCATCCGTGGGACGTTTGAGCAGGACAATTGCGTCCTCCGGGCAATCATGCCACTCGACCAACAAGCGGGTTGGTTTAATCGCCAGTTCCTGTCCCATGAGCGTGGTGTTTTCGCTGTCTGGATGCGTCACACCAAGCTTCGGGCCGGAACTGAGATACAGCCGACCGGCTTGAATGGCGGCACAGATAGCATCTTGTGAAAGCGCCTCGGCCTGCACCACGTTGTAACCGGGGCGCTGATCCTTCTCGAAGGGAGCGTGGATGTCACTGCCCGCGGTCGCCACTAGCCGGTGGCCGAGGGAGAGCCAGCCGTAGTAAAGCGACAGAGCCGCATCGTTGTGCGCTATGCCCGACCAATCGCCGTTCCAGACCTCGACCACTTTCGCAACACCCGGCATCACTTCAGGGTATTTCCAGTCGCAGCCCGAACAATAGGGGAAGCCCACATGGGTGGGGTGCGCGATGATGAATAGCTTACCTTTGTCGATCTCTTCCGCGGCGATGGATCCTATGGTGCGATCCTTGCTGACACGCCAATCAACAAAGTCATGCTCTCCAATCGTCAGGCAATGGCCCCAGAATGTCGTCAGCTCGGTGCCACCCATGACCAGCAGATCGTCATCGGCGAGTGACTGGCATTCCGCGATGCCCGAGGGGGTGTTGTGGTCTGTCAGAGTTACGAAATCGAGGTTCTGTTGCCGCGCGTAATCCACGAAGTCGAGGACGTCCCAAGGGGCATCGGAATGGAGCGAATGCCCATGCAGATCGCCGCGATACCAACCTGGCCCGCGCGGGTTGCAGGCTGCTGGGACGAAAGGGAGGGCGGGTGCGGTTTGCGGCGCGCTGTCGGTTCGGATCGAAAGGCGGTAGTCGACGCTGCTCGGTGGCATGATGCGGTGAACGTCGATGCTGACTGTCCATGTGCCGGGATGCAGGGGGCCGGGGACGTAGCCTTTGGAGGCCCCCATGTCTTTCAGAACGATGTGATGATCGGGATTGTTGTGCCGCGCGCCGCGTCCCGTGAAAGGATCATAGAGACTGAGGCTGACTTCGTTCGAAAACGAACTGCCAACAGGCGTTACGGGTGCATAGTCGAAGTCGATCTCGATCACCGTTGTGCCGGGTGGCACCTCGAATTGATGTTCGATATGGGACTGCATCTGATCGGGCGTGATCCTGCCGCTCTGACGCATGGCGATGCCGGCGTCCTGCTCCATCAGATCAATCCGTCGCCCTGTGCTGCCGCGAACAGGGCGTACTTGGTGCCGATGAAGTTCTTGCCGCGTTGGCCAAGGAATGCATCTTCGATGATGGCTTCCGCTTCGGGTCGATCAACGCCGTAGTCCTTGAAGCTGAGGCCAACCCCCATGCCGCGCAACGCGGCGGCGAGTTGATCGGCGCCCGCATTTCTCTCTTGCCCGAATAACTCGTCAAGGGCCGTGTCACGGAATCCGCACAGTGGCGGCAGTGATCTCAGGATCGTCGGCAGGGTGAACGAGCAGGCAATGCCATGCGCCACGCCATAGCGCAGCGTGACGGGATAGCTGATGTTATGGGCAATCGCAGTTTTTGTGTTCGAGAATGCCAATCCAGCGCTAAGCGCAGCCTCGGCCATGCTGGCGCGTAAGGGCAAGTCATCGGGGGATGATAGCAGCTTGGGCAAATCTCGAAGGATCGTTCGTGCCGCAAAAACCGCATGGCGTGCCGACACCGGGTTGGCGTTCTTGTTCCAGATGCTTTCCAGGGCATGGGACAGGGCGTCAAGCCCGGTGGTGCGTGTCAGTTCACGGGATTTGCCAAGCATGAGTGCTGGATCGACAACGGCGGTGCGAGGATAGAAATCAACATGGGCTAGCGAATATTTCGCACCCTCCGCCTCGTCCCAGATCGTGGCCCAGCAAGTGACTTCGCTGCCAGTACCCGCCGTGGTGGTGGGCACGGCGATCAGCGGGGGTGGTGACAGGTCGCCGGAAACCACGCCCGCGCGAACTTGGGTCATGAGCGCGTCAAATCCGTGCCGTCCGGCGGCAAGCACTTTCGCCGTGTCGATGACCGATCCGCCGCCGATTGCTACGATCAGGTCCATGGCGCCTTGTAGGCCCCAAAACCGGTCTATCTGTGCTTTCAAGTTGCTGCAATCGGGATTGGGAAGCACGTCATTGACGGTGATCGCGGGCGCATGCGCCGCCTTGGTCAGTTGCCCCGTCAGACCTGCAAAATACGGTTCGTCATAGGTCACCAGAGCATAACGCGCGGTGCCGATGCATTCAGCCAGGGTTGCTATCGCATCACCGCCAAACCTTACATCTACGGGGTTGTGATAACTCCAGCTATGAGTCATGTCGGGTGGTCCCTCTCAGCACGGGGGTCAGTTCCTGATTATGCACGCGGATCGGAAGCGATGTCAATTCCGGAGCAAAACTGGCCAAGTTCCCGGTGTAAAATTGGTCAGTTTGGTCGCGGTT
>CALGEF010000475.1 GCA_937881755.1 uncultured Acidobacteriota bacterium | reverse complement strand
GGCCTCGTCGCGTTGGCAGACGGCCCCGCATCCGGCACCCTGTCGCTTTCGGGCGACCTGCTCGGGATCGCCGTCGCCACCCGCGATGATGCGCAATGGTCTCTCGGTCCCTATCCGGGCGTGGACGCCGATGTCTCCCTGCTCGGCGGCAGCCTCAGGGCGCGCCTCAGGGCCGGAAAAGAAACGACCAGCAGCACGCTCGCCCTGGAAAACCTGTCGATTGCGCCGGTGCTGGCCGCGCTCGGCTACCCCGCCCTGGACGCCGTCATCTCGGGCCGCGCGAACGGACGCCTGTTCGGCGAGGATCCCGAAGGGGCCTTCAGCCTGTCGGCCGTCAGCGCCGTTTCCGGAGTATCGACAGCGCTGGACCTCAGCCTGAACGGACATCTTGACCGGCGTACGATGACCTTCACGGCGCAGTCCGCTTACGGACCTGATCTCAAAGCCAATGCGGCAGGACGCCTGCCGGTCATCGCATCCCCTGCCGGACTGGTCCGCCCCGACCCGGACCAGGCGATCGAGGCGCTGCTCGACATCAGCGGCGATCTCAAGGCGCTCCGGCTGATCGCGCTGGCCTACGGCCACGACATCGGCGGAAAGCTTACAAGCCGCACACGCCTTTCCGGAACAATCGCGCAACCGCTCGTCGAGGCAAATGCGGACATCACCGGCGGCATCTATGAATACGGCGCCACGGGCCTCAGACTGAAAGATCTCGACCTGCAGATCAGATATGACAGGCGTGTCCTGCACATCGCCGGTTCGGGCGCCGGCACCGGCGGCGGCACGCTTACCTTTGACGGACGCCTCGCAGAGGGAGGAACCGGCATTGACCTGAACCTCGACCGTATACTTATTTACGACCGCCTCGCAGACCAGGCCCGGATCACTGGCAATGCGAAACTGACAGAAGGAGCGCTCGACCGCGTCCTCGCCGGGGACCTGGTCGTGAACGATGCCCGGTTCAACATTGACAGTCTTTCTGACACATCCATCCGCACCCTGAACGTACGCTGGACGACGGATGATCCGGATGCGGAAAGGGAGATATTGCTGAACAAGCCCATCCGGCTTGCGCTCAAAGTCTCCGCGCCCCGCGGGATTATCGTGCGCGGCCGGGGGCTCGACAGCGATTGGGGCGTCAGCCTTGATGTGACCGGCAGGCCCGACAGCCTCCTGCTCAACGGCCGCGCCACGCTCGCGCGCGGCTCGCTTGAACTCGCCCGGCGTCCTTTCGAGTTTGAAACCGGGCAGATCACCTTCGACGGGCCGATCGGGACCGCGCGACTTGCCGTGTCCGCCACGCGTGAAGTCGATGGATTTTCCGTACGCGCCGATGTCGGCGGGTCTCCGTCCAGGCCTGCCATCGAGCTGAGCAGCACACCGTCACTGCCGGAAGATGAAATCCTTTCGCGGATGCTGTTCGCCCGCTCGTCGGTGGACCTCTCAGCTCTCGAGGCCGCTGAACTCGCGACCTCCATCGCGCGCCTCGCCGGCCAGGATACCGGTATCGATCCCATCGGCGTGATACAGGCGGGGCTCGGAGTTGACCGGCTGCGCTTCGGTATGGACAAAGCGGGAAATGCAGAGCTGGGTGTCGGGCAATACCTCGCCCCGGACGTCTACCTCGAAGTGACGACGCAAGGCGCGGCAGGAAATTCGGTGGAAGTCGAATGGCAGCCCCGGCCCCAGGTTTCAGTTTCCTCACAGACCAGCTCCAGCGGGGATTCACGTATTTCCGTGCGCTGGAAGAAGGACTACTGATCAACCCTGCAATTTACACCTGCGCGGTTAGTTTTTTTTAACGCCTTGTGTAGAATCTACTACAGGACAGCCGTTTCCGTGTTACAGATTTTAGTATACTGTATTCCTTGCTTTCCGGTTTCTTCCAAGGGAGACCGCAAATAGCTTAAGAGGTAAAAGAATGACCGACGACACCCGGATTGCCGGTTCACGTTCCCCAACGCGCATTGACCAGCTGGTCGGTGAGAAGATCCGCGAGCTGCGGACAGCTCAGAATTTCACCCTGTCCGAGCTGGGCCAGGAACTCGGGATCAGCCATCAGCAATTGCAGAAGTACGAGACCGGCACCAACCGCCTGAGCGCCGGCATGCTCGCCAGTGTGGCCCGTGTGCTGCGCGTCCCGATCGCTGAACTGTTCCAGGACGCCGACGCCGGAACGCCCGGCAAGCGTGACCCGGTCACCGAGGCCCGCGCCCGATGCCACACCCTGATCGACCGGACAAATTCCGTGGCGAAACTCGAATCGATGGCGAAAGTCCTGCGCGCCCTGTCGTCCGACTGAGCGCTCAGCACGCGACGACATTGACGGCGAGACCGCCCAGGCTCGTCTCCTTGTACTTCGATGACATGTCGATGCCCGTCTGGCGCATCGTTTCGATCACCTGGTCCAGCGATACCTTGGTCTGCTCCAGTGAATGAAGCGCAAGACGGGCGGCATTCGCCGCCTTCACGGATCCGATGGCATTGCGCTCGATGCAGGGGATCTGAACAAGCCCTCCGACCGGATCGCAGGTCAGCCCCAGATTATGCTCCATGCCGATCTCGGCCGCATTGGCCACCTGTTGCGGGGTGGCACCCCACACCGCGGCAAGCCCCGCCGCTGCCATCGAGCAGGCCACACCGACTTCGCCCTGGCAGCCCATCTCCGCGCCCGAGATCGAGGCACGCTGCTTGTAGAGCAGGCCCACCCCCCCGGCTGTCAGCAGGAACTTCCGGACCCGGGCGAACCGGTCCTGCGAATCCCAGCAATAATGACGGATCACCGATGGAATGATGCCCGCCGCGCCATTGGTCGGCGCCGTCACCACCTGGCCGCCGGCGGCATTCTCTTCGTTCACGGCCATCGCGTAGACATTCAGCCAGTCGAACAGCTGTTCGCGCTCGTTTGACGGCGGGCCGCTGGTCAGTTTCTGCCAGATTTCAGGCGCACGGCGCCTCACCCTGAGGCCGCCGGGAAGAATCCCGGTCCGCGTCAATCCCCGGTCGATGCAGGCCATCATCACCGACGCGATCCGGTCCAGCGCCGCGTCCGTCTCGCCGGGCGCCCGCACCGCGCTCTCATTTGCCAGGATCACGGCATCAATGGAGAGCCCGGTCGCATGACAGATGCCGAGCAGTTCTGCCGCCGAGGTGAAGGGGTGCGCAACGGCGGGACCGCTGGACACGATATCGCCGCGAACCGGACGCTCCAGCTGGCGCTGAGAGGCGATGAACCCACCGCCGGTCGAGTACCAGGTACTGTCTGCGAGCACTTCCCCGCCGGCGCCAAACGCGCGCAGGCGCATGCCGTTCGGGTGCAGCCTGGCCAGCACCTCATAGGCAAAGCGGATGTCGCGCGCCGCATCAAACGGTATCGTCCGGCCGCCGGGCAGTGCCAGCATCCCGCGTGCTTCCAGCGCGGCAACCCTGTTGTCCGCATCCTCCGGATCGAGCGTTTCGGGATCAAGCCCCAGCAACCCTAACATCACGGCCTTGGGCGTCGCGTGTCCGGCGCCGGTCAACGCCAGTGAGCCCTGCAGCTCGACATCAATCCGCGCGACCTCGCCGAGAACGCCAAGCTGCCCGATTTCCTGCAGGAACCGTCCGGCAATCCGGATCGGCCCGACCGTGTGGGAACTCGACGGGCCGATGCCGATCCGGAAAAGATCGAGTACTGAAAGCATGCGCCGTCTCCCGTTGCTTTTTTGCAGCGCCTGTTCAGGCCGCCGTGTCCGGCATCTCTGTCACATCGTGCGCGTAGATCCAGTCATACTGACCATGTGCAAACGCCGGAAGCAGCTGGCCCGCGAGCCAGATCGCACCATAGGTCGCCAGCTGGCTGACCGGGTCCGCGCGGTGGAACAGCGACGCATTGCGCAGGGCGCCGGCCTGCACGCGCGAGGTGCGGGGTTTGCGCAAAGCCTCGTAGGCGCTCAGCGCCGCGCCAGGCGTCTCTTTACGGGTCACCAGCCTGGCCAGCACGTACGCGTCCTCGATCGCCATCACAGCGCCCTGCGCCAGAAATGGCAGCATGGGGTGACACGCGTCGCCCAGCAGCACCACGCGCCCGTCTGACCAGGTCTCCAGTGGCATCCGGTCGTACAGGGCCCACCGGTTCAGCGTCACCGCTTTCTCGAGAATCGTGCGGACCACGGGCGACCACCGCCTGAAATCCCTGAGCGCCTCGGCACGATCGCCTGTAGCGGTCCAGGATTCCGCAGGTGCCTTTTTGGTTTCGACCACGGCCACAAGGTTGGCAAGGCTGCCGCCCCGCAACCGGTAAGTCACCGCATGCCGCCTTGCGCCGACCCAGACGCAGGCCGATTCCGGCGGCGCATGTTCACCGAGCTCCGAGACCGGCACGACAGCCCGCCAGGCCACGTGCCCTGTATAGCGCGGCTTGTCCGGCCCGGTCATCTGGGAACGGATGGCTGAATGGATCCCGTCCGCCCCCACGAGCAGGTCGCCGCTGATCGTTTCTCCCGTATCGAGGTGCGCAGATACCTGCGCGTCATCCTGCGAATAGGACACAACCCGGCGGCCCAGCTGCACCGCGCCGGCCTGCCGGTCCCGCAGGGCGCCGGCAAGGGCGCCGGCCAGGTCCGCGCGGTGGACGTGCAGGTACTCCCCGCCCCACCGCGCGCAGGCAGCTTCCCGCAGGGGAATTGTCAGGATGCGGCCCCCGCCCTTGCCAAACCGCAGCTCCTGCGACCTTGGCCGGAACGCATCTTTCTCGACGCGCGCCGTAACCCCGAGCGCCTCGAACACGCGCATACCGTTGGGGCTGATCTGCAGGCCGGCGCCGACTTCCTCAAACACGCGGGCCTGTTCCAGAACGGTCACCCGGTGACCCAGATTCTGGAATGCCAGCGCGGCCGTCAGCCCCCCGATACCTCCACCTGAAATCAGGACATGCATCGGCCTGGCCTGGTTCCGGGGTTAAGGATTACTTCGGACGCGACGGGTCTTTGCGCCCGCCAACCAGCACGAAGCGGCGGTCGCAGTACTTGCACTCCGCGAAGTCCTCGTCGCCCATCTCGTACCAGACCTTGGGATGGCCGAGCGCGCCGCCGCCGCCGTTGCACGAGACCTTGCGGCTCGTCACCATCGAGATTTCCGGCGGGGTGAAGACATCACGCTTGCGGGGCATCTAGCGGACTCCAGGGACCTGACGCGAGGGGCGACTTGCCCCTGCACAACCAGCTCCCTAACTAGAGTCTGGGCTGCCGGCTTGCAAGGCGTGCCGAATGCCGCGACGAAAGACCGCCATGCCAACACCCGAATTTGCCATCCAGGTCCGCGATCTGCGGAAAACTTATGCTGGCAACGCCAGGATGCCGGCAAAGCACGCGCTGAACGGGATCACCCTGGAAATTCCCACGGGCTCGATTTTCGGCCTCCTGGGCCCCAACGGGGCGGGCAAATCGACCTTCATCAATATCCTCGCCGGCCTGGTCAGGAAAACCTCCGGCACCGCCCGGATCTGGGATCTCGATATCGACGCGCATCCCCGGCAGAGCCGCGCCGCCATAGGTGTCGTCAACCAGGAAGTCGTTGCAGACCCCTTCTTCACGCCCTTCGAGATGCTGGAACTCATGGCCGGCTTCTACGGCGTTCCGAAAGCGGAGCGCCGATCCGTCGAGATCCTCACCGCGCTCGGTCTCGGCGACAAGAAGGACGCCTATGTGCGCCAGCTCTCCGGCGGCATGAAGCGCCGCCTGATGGTCGCCAAGGCGCTCGTCCACAATCCTCCCGTGCTCATCCTCGATGAGCCGACAGCCGGCGTTGACGTCGAACTGCGCCGCCTGATGTGGGATTATGTGCGCGAACTCCACGACAAGGGCACAACGATCATCCTGACGACGCACTATCTCGAAGAAGCTGAAGAACTCTGCAATACGATCGCCATCGTCGACAAGGGCGTCATCGTCGCCTGCGAGCCGACCGCCAGACTGCTTTCGCGGCTCGACTACAAGACGCTGATCATCACCCCGCGCGAGCCAGTCACGGCTATCCCGCCCGAACTGGCCATGCACGATCCGAAGCTGAGACCGGACGGCACGCTGGCCATCACCTTCAGGACCGCTGAAACCGGCATCGGGCGCCTGCTTGAAAAAGCACGCGCCGCCGGAATCGGCATCGCTGACCTGTCGACAAAATCACCCGATCTCGAAGATGTCTTCATGGCCCTGACGGGCGACAGGGCGCCGGTTAAATCGACTGGCTGATCCAGCTGGCGAGCGCCTGACGGTTCATGGCGCCGTTATGCGTGGCCGCCACCTTGCCCTGCTTGAAGAGCAGCATCGTCGGCAGGCCGCGTACGCCGTACCGGGCGCCGACCAGCGGGAAATCATCCACGTTCAGTTTGACGATCTTCACCCTGCCGCCGAGTTCGGCAGCCACGGCTTCGATATGCGGGGCCATCTGCTTGCAGGGGCCGCACCATTCGGCCCAGAAATCGACGACGACGGGCAGATCGGAGGCGCCGATCAGCACATCGAATTCCTCATCGCTTACATCCATACCTGACATAGTTCCGGCTCCTTCTGCGGCCCGAATGGGGAACCTGATACATAGGGACTCTATGGCCCTGTCAAACCGGCCTCAAGGCCTTGTTGAGGGAAAGTGACAGCATCCCGGGCGGGATGCGCATCATTTTCGGGCCATCCGTCCAGCACAGGACCGCCACGACCTCCCGCCCCGGGAAGGCCGATTCCAGCACGGCGGCATAGGCCGCCATCTGCGTGATATAGCTCCCGGCAACCTCTGAAACATCCTCCGGTGCGGGCTGGTCGGTCTTGAAGTCGATCACCAGGACCCGGGTGGGCGTGACCACCAGGCGGTCCACCCGGCCGTTGATCACGAGGTCATCCGGCAGTTTCCGCGATGTCCCGATGACCGCCGCTTCTGCCCTGCCCCCGGGCTGGAACAGGTCGCAGAGAGCCGGATCATTCAGGATCGCCTCGGCCGATTTCAGCATTTCCGCCTTCTGCGCCTTCGTGAGTTCCCGCTCGCGGGCGAGGAAAGCGGCGCCCGCCGCATGCCGCGCCGCGAGCGGCAGCTCCGGCAGGTATTGCAGCAGGCTGTGTATGAGGCGTCCGCGTTTCAGGCGCGCCTCGCGCTTCGGGTCGAACGGCGCGACCACCCGCGTCCCTGGACCCAGCAGGCCTGTCGGGGCGGTCAGACGCCGCGTCACGATATCCGGGCCAGGCGCCCGCAGCGCCCATAGGGGGACGGGGGACGGGTCTGCGCCGGCACTCCCGCGCGCCGCCGCCGCCCCGTCCCGCAACGGGCGCGCCGCGGCTCCATATTCCAGCACGCCGTCTTCAAGGGCGCGCGCGGGCAGCTGCTCCATCGCGTTGCGGCACAATGCGTACCAGGAATCTTCATGATAGCCCGTGGCCGCATCGCCGCCGGGCCCGAACCAGTGTCCGGCGACCAGCAGGCAGTCCTGCGCGCGCGTCAGCGCCACGTATAACAATCGCCGGTGTTCCTCATGCGCTTTTGCCTGCGCCACCAGCCTCGCCTGCGCCGAAGGCCCGATATCGCAATCCCTGCGCGGCGACCAGATCAACGCTCCGTCTGCGGACAGGATGGCATCACTCGTCAGTTTCGGTTTCGACGTTGTGTCCGGCAGGATCACGATCGGCGCCTGCAGGCCTTTCGACCCGTGCACCGTCATGACCCGGACTTCAGGACCGGCCTCTGCAAGGTCGCGCTTGATTTCCGTGGGGGTCGCCTCAAGCGAGGCCACGAACACCTGAAGCGAAGAGGGCCCGGCTGCATCATGCGCGAGCGCGCGCGCCAGCAGGGCCTCGATAGGATCGCGCGCCGGCGTGCCGAGCCGTGCGTTCAGCTTGGCCCAGCCCGTGAGGCCCGCAGCATCCGGCTCGTCCAGCACCTTTGAGAGAAACTCGAAAGGCGCAAGCCCCGCCCGGTCGATCAGCGACTGAAGGAAGCCGCAGGCCCTGGCGACATCCGCATCCTTGCTCGCCAGCACGCGTGACCAGAGCGTCTCCCCCTTTTTCCGCCCGGCCGCGAGCGCAAAAAGGAACCGGTCATCATCGACGAGGCCGCAGAACGGGCCGCGCAGGATTTCGGCGAGCGCCAGGTCGCGCGCGGGCAGCAACGCAAACCGCATCAGGTTCAGGCAGTCCTGCACGCCAATATAGTCCGCCAGCTGAAGACGGTCGGCGCCCGCGACCGGCACACCGGCGCTCTTCAGCGCGTTGATCAGCGCCTCGAACAGGCCTCCGCGTCGCTCGCGCACGAGGATCAGTACATCCCCCGGCCTTGCGGCCCGTTGCCTGCCGCCTTCCCAGACAGACGCCCCGCCGGTGACCATCTGCCTGACCGACTTTGCAACAGCCCGCGCCAGTTTCACCTTCGGCGAGGTCACCACCAGCGCATCCAGCGGCCGCGCCCAGGCGTCCGTTTCCGGGTCCGCGTCCCGCGCCGTCACCGGCCAGAGCTCGACACGTCCCGGTTCGCTCCAGCGCCGCGCCGTGTGGACAATCCTGGCGGCCGTCATCGCCGGCGCGTGCGCAGACGCAGCATCTATCGGCGGCGCGCCATTCCAGACTGTATCCACAAATGTCAGGATTTCCGGGCTGGAGCGGAACGACATCCGCATGTCAGCCTGAGCGACCTTCGCATCGCGCAAGGTCAGCGCCCGCGTCTCCTCCAGGAACCGCGAAGGATCGGCGCCCTGAAACGAGTATATCGACTGCTTCTCGTCCCCGACCATGAATATCGTGCGGGGATCCTGGAGCCGCTCGCGCCCCTCGCCGGCCGTGAACTCCTGTGTCAGGGCCCGGATCAGCTCCCACTGCGCCGGGCTCGTATCCTGCGCCTCGTCGAGCAATACATGGCTGAGCCCGCCGTCCAGCTTGTACAGCACCCAGCTCGACAGGCCTTCAGACGCCAGCAGGTCGCGCGTGCGTTCGATCAGGTCGTCAAAGTCCAGCGCCCCCCGCCGGGCTTTCTCCGCCTCATACGAGGCCAGCGCC
>CALGEF010000474.1 GCA_937881755.1 uncultured Acidobacteriota bacterium | reverse complement strand
CCGGGGCGGGTGGAGACGTCGGTGACGCGTGACATGACGTGATAGGGCGGCTGGGGCAGGCGCGGCACGCGGCCACCGATGTCGAAACGGTCATACATCGGGCCGAATGCTGCCGAGGGTGGGCCGTTGGCGCAGTCCAGCAGGGCTTGCTGATCGCCCCGGCTTTCGCGCTGCGGGCCGACCCGGATCGGCGCGGCAGAAATGCGCGGCGCCGGCCAGTTGCGGCGCAGCTGGATGCCGAAGCGCGGGCAGTAGAAAACCTTGCGTCCGTCCGAACACGCAAGCAGCGACGCGAAGATACGCGGGGTCTCGCCCGGGATCACTTCGTCGATGAAGACTTCATAGGTGATGTCGTGATCCTTGTCGGGGATCACCTGCCCCCGGCAGACGAACTTCGCCGTTTCGCCCGGGACCGGTTCGAAAACATATCCGTCACGCTCCTGCGTCAGGCCGAGGGCTGCGGCGTAGAATTCAAGTGCCTGTACCGCCGCTTCAGCCATCAGGGTACCGGGCATGCAGGGGTCGTTGTGGAAATGGCCTTCATAGAACCAGGCATCGGTCGCCACGCGCGAATCTGCGCGCAGGTAGCCGCGCCCCCAGGGGCCGCCCGCCGGATCAAATGCCGCAACGCTCTCGAAGAAGTTCAGTTTTCCGGCCGGAAGGTGCGCGGGGAAGGATTGCGCCGCGCAAAGCTCGAACCCCCTGCCGAAACAGGCAAAGGCATCGCCCGAGCGAAACGCGAGGACATCGGCTTGGCTGAACGCACGTTTGGCGCTCGCCCGGGCAATGTCGACCGGGGCGGCGTTCCTGCTTGGCGCAGGAGAGGTTGCGGCGTCCCACGCGATGCCTTTGCCAGAGGCCAGTTCGCCATCGGTGAAGAAGCCGGCCTGTCCCTGGCGCACTGAAAAGGCGGGACGCCCGTTTGCTGTGCAGTCATACTGGAAGAAAAACATCCTTACGCCGGCAAACGTGGCGTGCTGGGTGATCTCGATCTGGAATTTGAGCGTGTCGCCAGCGAGCGGCAGCCCGCCCTCATGAAACGTGATTTCGCAGCCGAGGAGACGGTAGACCCGCTCGCTCTGGTTCTTCAGGTCTGCGCCCATCCACCCGATCAGCGTGAGGTCGGCCTGTCCGCATTCGATCAGCGGGCCAGGGCGGACGCGCCCGTCATGGGTGTACCATCCGTCTGCAGCAATATCGGTTTCGGTCCAGATCACCCCGGCGCCTTCGACGCCCGCTTCAGCATCGATGCCCGTGATCCGGTCTACCAGCAGCAGCGGCGCAGCCGGCAGGCGGACCTGGCGCTCATACTGGTCCTGCGCACGGAACGTGTCACCGAAAAAGGCTGACATCTCTCCGCGCGCCGATGCTTCGACTTCGGCTCGCCCCCAGGCTTTGCCCGTGGGCGGCCGAGGAGAGAGCGCAGTGAGGCCGGACAGGACACCTGCCGGGGGCGGCGCTTTCGCAGGCCTGAAGCCCGGCGACGGCGGGAAGGGGAACTCGCCTGCCGGAGCCGCCTCGCGAACCTGCGCCGCGTATTGAGGCGCAGGAAGCGCGGGGGCATTGGGCAATCCGCCCGGCCCGATTTCGCGCGCGGGAAGCACCGCCGGCGGAAGGTGCGCGGGGCGGGAGACTTTGTAAGGCGCGGCATGGCGCCAGGGGTTGGCGCGGGCCTGATCCAGGCGTGCTGCAATGCGCTCGATCCTGACCGGATAGCCCCGCGCAAAGAGCGTTGCCGCCAGTTCTGCAACCTGGGTCAGCTCGGCGTTCTCCACCCTGTCTGTCGCAACGGCCAGATGCTGTTTTCCGGCGAGTATCTGCGAAATGCTCTGTGTCAGCGTATCGCGGGGGCCGAGTTCGACGAAGGTGCGTACGCCGTCCTCCCATGCCTGGCGGATTGTGGCGGGAAAATCGACCATGGCGACAGCCTGGCGTGTCAGCATGTCGGCGACGCGCGCCCTGGTGGGCACGTAGGCCGCGTTGATGGCGTTCGCGTAGAGACGGACCTTGCCGGCGCGGAACACGGGCCGCGTGTGGAGTTCGCGCCACTTTTCCTCGAACGGCCTCATGGCGTTGGCATGCACGACAAGGTGCTGGTGCATCAGCGTTCCGGTTCCCGGACCGAGGCGCTGGCAGAGCGCGCGGCAGGCTTCGGCGGGGCCGCCGATCATCAGGTCATCATCGGTATAGATGATCGTGATCTCGACATTCGCAGCCGCAGATATCTCCTCGCGCACCCGCGCCGCCGGCGCGCGGACCCGCCAGTTCGTCCAGTCAGTCGGAACGTTGGGGCCCCAGGCTTCGCCGGCCGTTTCAAAGGCGCCGCCAAGATGACGCTCATACATGGCGGCCGCTTCGATGTCATCGAGCAGGCCGCCCATGTCCTTCCAGAACCCGAAGGCGAAAAGGGCGTTGCTCTCGCCCAGCGAGAGACCGATGGCCGCATCTGGCGACAGTTCCAGAACGTCGCGCAGCAGGATGGCGTGGGCCTGGGTCACCAGTGATACGCCGCAGAGCTGTTCGTACTCGGACAATGACGATTTTGCGAGCAGCGGTGTAATGGCCTGCGCTTTGGGTAAGCTGCCCAGAGCCCTGGCAACTTCCGGGAAAGCCATCAGCAGGCCGCGCCCCATGCGGGGATAGGAGGCCGCCGAGCCTGTGAATGCAAAGGCCAGCTCTCCTTCGGGAGGGCCTTCCCCGTACCAGACACCTGGCGCAGAGGGTGCGGCGTTATTGTCAAATGCGGCTGCTGCGGCGGCGCATTTCTGCGCAAGCTCGTTGCCGTCCCTGCCAAGGACTGCGATGCGCAACTTGCCGCTTCCGCCAGACCTGCCGGCCCTGAGACGGTTAGCGAGGGCGCCGCGGGAGGCCGCCGCCGAGAAAAAGAGATGCGGCACCGGGCGGAGCATGTCCGGCGATACCTGCGGCGAGGCTGGTATCACTGTGACCGCGCAGCCCTGCGCCGAAAGCGTGCCGCCTGCACAGACTGTCACAGGCGGAAGGGACGTGCCGACCGATACTGCGGCGCCGTCGGCATTGAGCGTGTGCGATCTGGCCGAGAGGCTGAGAGAGACAGAGAGTTCGAACAGACCCGAGGCGGCAGCTGTTTCGCCGTAAACGGATGCCAGTGCGGCGCTGGGTGCAGACATCGAAGCGGGAGACCATTCGGCGGCGCCCAGCGTGCCGTAGATCCGGTCGCCGGCCGCGTCCGCGTCCGCCTTGCGTTTCAGGACAATGGCGACAGCGTGATCGGCTGCATCGCTCTCCGGACAGGCTGAGCCTGAGAAGCTCCCGCCTGTGACGATCGCCATGTCAAGCGTGCGCACTGTCAGCGCAGCGATCGCGATATCCAGGGCCGCGAGGCCCGAACTCTCCTCAGCCGCGACAGCAAAGCCCTGGCCCCTGAAGTCCTCGCCCGACGTGATACGGTTGGCCGCCATGTTGGCCATGGCGCCGAGAACATCTGCCGCCGCGAGCGGGGGAGCGACGGCGCCGAGCAGGGCATCGATATCGGTTCGCCCGGCAGCCAGCAGCCCGGCTTTGACACGTTCCCGGATCGGCCACCGCGCGGAGTCGTCCGCGCAGCGAATGCCCGCGAACACGCCGCATTTTTCAGCGGCCGGGCGCGTCACGCCGTCAAGCGCCATCTGCGAGACATCCAGGACGGCGAGGTGGTGAGCCTCCGCGCGCAGGAGGTCTGACGGCGGAATGCGGGCTCTTGCGGGGTCAGCACCGATGAGCTCCGCCTTGCGGACCGGCGTGGCGGGGAAATTCATCAGCCGCCGGATGACGCTGCGCTCGCCCCGGTCCGGCCCCGCCAGAAGGCCGATCCCCACGACGACAATGTCATCTTCCGCGGCGCCGGCCATCGCAGCGTGGCCGTTAACGTAGGCCCGTGCGGGTTCATACGCTTCAAGGATCAGGTGGGAGTTGTTGCCGCCGAATCCAAAGTTGCTGATGGCAGCGCGGCGCGGCGTATCTCCCGTGCGCGCCCATGAACGCGCCTCAGCGACCGGATCAAAGCCGGTATTGGCAAGTGGCCTGATGAGGGGGCCGTCAAGCGGTGTCGGCGCCAGCGTTTCTGCTTCCAGTGAAGCGGTGAGCTTGAGAACGCTTGCAAGGCCGGCCACCGTGATAAGGTGGCCGGTATTGGCTTTGAGGGACCCGATGGCGAGTTCGCGCTGCGTACCAAACACGGCCCCGGCGGACTGGATTTCCACGGCGTCGCCGACCGGCGTTCCCGTGGCGTGGCATTCGAGATA
>CALGEF010000473.1 GCA_937881755.1 uncultured Acidobacteriota bacterium | reverse complement strand
GCTGCTTTGCCGGCGCGACGATCCGGTGCAGCAGGAAGCAGCAGAACGCGCCTGCCACCCCGCCGATCGCGCCGCCCGAGACCAGCGCGCCCACGGCCGCCGCCGCCCCGCCGAACCATCCGAAAATAAAGGTCGTGCCGCCCACAAGGGTCGCGCCCCAGACCGCCCCCCAGCGCAGGTACGGCATCAACGCCGTGATGCCCCGGTGCGGGAGGCGCCCGATCGACAGACCCAGCACCAGCGCCGCCGCTGGCACCGTGATGAAGAACAGGAAGAAGTTCAGCGCCGCCAGCTGCAGCCCGGTCTGCACGCCGCTGAGAAACCCTGTCTGCCCCACGGCCAGCCCGCCCCAGCCCAGGATGCCGAAGGCCAGTTCCATCAGTCCAAGGAATACATACCCCATCAGCGTTACGCTCACGCAGGCTGCAAAGGAAGACACCAGCAAGGCCAGCGGGATCCGCTTCACGCGCTTCGGTCGGGGCGTCGTCGCATAGGCGGGAAGCTCGCTGTCGCTTTCCGCCTCGCTGGTCATGCCCCGTATCCTTCCGCGCCCTTCATGTGCAGATGGAACGCGAGCCGTGCGGCATATTCAAGAGGGTTCTTGGGCCGCACCAAGGCGCCCGCTGGCGTCGAGCTCCAGTCCACAAGCCGCGTCAGGAAGAACCGCATCGCCGAGCCAAGGCACAGGACGGGCAGGGCGTCCAGCTCATCGCGCGCCAGCGGCCGCACGGACTGGTAACCCGCGATCAGGGCCGTGCCCTTTGAGAAGTTGAACTCCAGACGCGAGGCATCGCTGGCATTGCCTTCATCGAAGGCCCAGGCATTCATGCACACGGCAAGGTCATAGGCCAGCACATCGGTGCAGGCGAAATAGAAGTCGATGGCGCCGGAAAAGTCGTTGCCCAGGAAAAAGGCATTATCCGGAAACAAGTCCGCATGGATCGTCCCGCGCGGCAGGTCCGAAAAACTGCTCCGGGCCTGGAGGATCTGGACAAAAGCGGCTTCAACCGTGTCCGACAGTCCGACCTGCAAGGCATTGGCATCCTCGGTCCGCCCCGCCCAGAGCGGCGCCCAGGCTTTTGGTCCCAGCGAGTTCTCTCGCTCACCCGCAAAGTCGGCGAGCGCCAGGTGCATCTTCGCAAGGCCTTCGCCCAGCGCCCGGCACTGGCGCACGTTCGGCCGGCGCGGCGAAAGCCCGTCGAGGAATGTGATGATCACCGCCGGCCGGCCTTCCAGCGTGCGCAGCGCCGAGCCGTCGCGTCCCATCACCGGCTCGGGGCAGGGATAACCCTTGGCGGCAAGGTGCTGTTTCAGGCCGATGAAATAGGGTAGCTCCGCCGCGTTCACGCGCTTCTCGAAAAGGGTAAGGATGAACCGGCCTTTTTCCGTCTCGAGATAGTAGTTCGAATTCTCTACGCCTTCGGCAATCCCCTTGAAAGCGAGGGCCGCGCCGAGGTCGTAGGCGGAGAGGAACTCCGCCAACGCCTCATCGGATACTTGCGTGTAGACCGCCATCCTGACGGACTAAGCGGTCTTGTTTACCATGTCACGTACCAGTGTCTTGCCCGCCAGCAGGTAGTGCAGAGCGGCCCAGGCATACAGTGCGTTGAATATGATGATCGACCATTGCAGTCCGCGTGCGTCAGCGCTCATGCAGGTTGCAAGCTGCTCGGCAGTAAGGGCTACTGCTGCCTTGCAGATGTCGAGCGTCAGTCCGAGGTCCGCTCCTGTCAGGAAGCTGGATTTAAGGAATGTAGAAAGCGCACCGATAATCGGCGGGCCAAGCCCGTAGCCGAGCAGGTTGACAACGAACAAGGTTACGGCGACTGCGCTTGCGCGCATTCTGCTGTCCACAACGCCTCCAGAGACAGCATACATTGGACCCAGATAGAAGTAGTGGATCATTGCCGCGATCATCAGGAACGGCATGGCCAGCCAGAGATTATCGACAGAGTATCCAATCGCATAAAGGGGCACTGAAAGGCCCATACCAAGCGCCGGAAGCCAGGAAAGCGATGTCGGCCGGGTCTTCGCCATCTTGTCCGAGAGGTATCCCGAGAGGAAGACACCGATCGCGGCCATGACACCAAGAATCACACCAAACAGAAGTGCTGCCTGTTGCAGGTTCAGTCCGTGAGTGCGGATCAGGAAGGAGGTCGTGAACTGACCGACACCGTAACCGATGAAAGACGCAATGGTCGCGCCTGCAACAACGTGTACGTAGGCTGGCTTCTTCATCAGGATTTTCAGAACCTGAACGAAGCTCGGGCGCTCCCCGGTCTTGTTCTGAAGTTCCGGTGGATCGGAGTAACCCCGGGGCGGCTCACGGATTGTCAGGAACACTATAAGGCCAAGCAGCAAGCCAGGTAGTCCGACTACGACGAATGCGACGCGCCATCCTTCGATGGAAGGCCAATCCAGCATGTTGAGCGCCCAGGTCCAGCCCCAGTCCGTCAGCGCCGCTGCGATCTGTGCCCCACTGAGATTGCCAGCCACGAATGCCCCGAAGACCGCAGCGAACATCCCCCCCCAAGGGCACACCAAGGGCATAGATCGAAACCGCTGTGGCGCGGCTGCCCGGCTTGAAATAGTCTGCAATAAGGGATTGTGCAGGCGGTGTGCAGCCCGCCTCCCCAACGCTAACCCCGATGCGAAACAGGAACAGCATCAGGAAAGTCGTTGCGAACCCGCAGAGAACCGTCATCAGGCTCCAGAATACCACTGCGGCCGCGATGATACCGACGCGATGTGAGCGCTCTGAAAAGCGTGCGATCGGGATGCCCAGCATGGTATAGAGAATGGCGAAGGCAGGGCCGCCCAAAAGGCCCATCTGCCAGTCCTCAACGCCGAACGAGTTTTTGATGGGTTCCGTGAGGATGTTGATGATCGTACGGTCAATGAAGTTGAAGATGTAGACCAGCAGCAACGAGCCGAGGACATAGCTGCGATAAGCTTTGGTTCCAAACCCAGTCTCGTGGGGCGGCAGGCTCGCAGCTTGCGTCTGGCTCGAATTGGCGGCGTCGGTCATAGGCGTCTCCAGTTAAGGCGGTCGGGCATTGCGAAATCAGGTAGCAGGACTCCAGCGGTCCTTCTGGTAGGTGCGGGCGGCGAGGAAGTAGAACAGGGCGGCAATGCCGAAGAATAGCACGGTCGCCACCATCGACTGGCGCAGGCCTTCGGCATAGGCCGAGCAGAGGGCAGGACCGGTTTCTCCGAGCTCGGCGATACGGCCGGCGCAAAGGCCCGGATTAAAGTTCGCAAAGGCCTCTTCAAGGCCGGCTTTCCTGACGATGCCGCCCATGAAGGCGCTGCTCATCATGCCGGTGAAGAGAGGACCGATGCCGTTGCCGATCAGGCTGATGATCAACAGCATCACGGAGACCGTCGTGGCGCGGGAACGCGGGCTGACGATCGAGGTCGAAACTGTGTACTGAGCGCCCAGGTAGGCGTAGTGCGCGATGGCCGCGATCACCCAGAACCAAAAGGCCATAGTGAGCGTCGGGCTTAGGAAGGCGCCGACATATGCGGGGATGGCGATCAGGAGGCCGACACCCGGTAGCCAGGCCGCAACGGACGGAAAACGCGGCGAGAGTTTTTCGGAGAGGAACCCGCCTGCGAAGGTGCCGAAGGCGGCAACGGCCGCCAGCGGCGCGCCGTAGTTCATAGCGGCCTCGGCGACGCTGACCCCGTGCACGCGCATCAGGAACGGCGCCTGGAAACTGATCAGGCCGTAACCGACGAACGCCACGAAGGCGGCTCCAAGCGACAGCGTCCAGAAGGTTGGCTTCTGGCCGAATTCCTTGAAGGCCTCGAAGAATCCGGCCTTGTCCGGGATGGCCGATTTTGGGTCCGAGTAGCCGCGAGGCGGCTCACGGACCGTCAGCCAGAAGATAAGTGCCACAAGGATTCCCGGTACGCCGACGATCACGAAGACGAGGCGCCAGCCTTCTACTTCCGCCCAATTTACTCCGGTGAACAGGAACTCCAGGCCGATGGCATTCATCCAGCTGCCGAAGGTCTCGCCCTTCAGGCTGGCGAGCTGGCCGCCGAAAAGTTGGGCCAGGACGCCGCCGATGGTGACGCCCATCGAATAGATGCCGATCGCGTTGGCGCGGCTCTTGGGCGGGTAATAGTCGGTGATGATCGAGTTGGCGGGGGGGGTGCAGCCGGCCTCGCCGATGGCGACCCCGATGCGGAAGACAAGCAGCCAGAGGAAACTGGCGGCAAGGCCGCAGAATACTGTCATCAGCGACCATACAAC
>CALGEF010000472.1 GCA_937881755.1 uncultured Acidobacteriota bacterium | reverse complement strand
AGTTCATCCTGATCAATGATTTCAGGCTGCGGTTTGCAGTTCCCGATGACGCCCGGCGCCGTGGTTGAACCCTCTGAGCATTGTGATCAGCCAGATGAGTTGGCACAAAAAGACCCTCAGGTGCCTGAGGATCATGCGGATGTTGTGACCACAGCCGCAGAGCACGGCGAACAAGGCGTCACCTTCGGTTCCTTTCAAGGGGCATCGGGTCAGGCGGCCGTCGTTTTTCATATGGCCGATCATCGGCTCAATGGCGCTTCGTCGTCGCAGCAGTTTCGCGATGGTCCTGGTGACGCCGCGCCTCGCACCGCTGATGAAGACCTTCACGCTCTCGACGCCGTGGCCGCGGTAACCGCGATCGACGAAGGCCATATGCGGGCGCCGATCGGTCAGGATTTCCACCTGCTCGAGCGTCTCGTGCAGGGTGTGGCCGTCATAAGGGTTGCCTGGAAGCGACCGCATGCCGACGACAAAGCCGCCTTCGGTCGTGGTGGCAACACTGACCTTCGTGCCGAACTCGTAGCGCTTGTGCGCCTTGCCTTTCGAGATGCAGTCGACGGCTGGTTCATGCAGGCTGTAAAGTTTCTTGCGGTCCTTTGGCTTCTGCGCCAGCAACCGGTTCACCAGCACCATCAGATCTTGCAGCTGCGATTTCAGTGGCCCTTCAACGATCTTGTCTATCTGCCGTTCGATGTCGCGCAGCACGCGACCGGTATAGCCCTTGAGACGGCGCAGCGCCTTGCGCATCCGCTTGAATTGTCGCGCATGGGCGTAGCGCCCGACCTGCCCGCACAGCCGGGGACCAAGGCGGTTGTAGTTCTGCCGCAGGCCGATCCCGGCCTCGCGCGCCATCCCGACCAACTTGCGCCGCGCTGTTTCGTAAAGCCGGGCATCGGTGGGGTGTGCGATGTTCTTTTCCATCACCGTGGTGTCGACGGTGACCTTCTTCAGATGATCGTCCTGCACCGTCCCGGCGCGCTGCCCGGCCTTGATCGTTTCGGTCAGCAACCACTCCACGCCTTCTTCGCCGATCCGGTTGCGCCAGCGTGTCATGGATGAAGCGTCGATCGGCAGGCGATGCTGAAAGAACGTCTCGCCGCAGAAATGCTGCCAGTACGGATTCTCGGCCCACCGGGCCACGACGGCTTCATCGGAAAGTCGGAACGCGTGCTGGAGATAGAAGATCCCCGCGACCAGGCGGGTCGGCGTGGCGGGCCGACCGACTGAGGACGGGAAGAGCCCGGCCCATTCCCGCTCAAAGACCTCCCAGTCAATCAGGGCGGCGAGCTTCACCAGTTCGTGGCGCATGTCGATCATCTCGACCAGTCGTGCGCGCAGCAGATCATCCTGTTCCGGGGACGGCTTTCTGGGTTTCATATCGCAGCTCGAAATTGCAGGGTTCTGGCTGCAATAATACCAAACGCTGCATCCAAAACCTACGAAAAACACCGCATTATCAATCAAAAACAGAGGGATAAGAGTTGTTCAGGGCGAACTCATTCTTGCGGCGCTCGCGCTCCTCGGCGTTGTGGTAGCACTCAGGGCGCTCT
>CALGEF010000471.1 GCA_937881755.1 uncultured Acidobacteriota bacterium | reverse complement strand
TGCGATGCCGTCTGGGGAGAGCGGCATCCACCCCATCTCGTAAAGTTCCACGGTATAGATCTCCCCAACCTCCCTGCCGCTGCAAGAAGGGAAAAGTGGCAGGATTTTACTCCGCCCGCAGCGAGACGATCCCGCCGCTACCGTGGCCTAATTTTGCACCGCCGTTTCCATTTGATTCCAGACCCATCCCCTCGCTGATCTTGCACCGCCGTTTCCAACATTGAGCCCGGTAAGGGACGCTGACGTCAGACGGGCCAATCCCTGTAGAACTCAGCCACAGGTCCATGGAGCGCCTTGGCAAGATGCTTCATCGCCAGCTCCACTTTGTTGCGCGGCGCGGCCAATGCGCAGGCGATTTCCTCCAGCACGGCGTCCCGGTCGATCCGCGTGAACTGCCCCTCCAGATAGACCGTCTCGCCGCCCACCAGCACCCTGCGGACGGCCCCTGTCTTGGCCCGCCGCACCAGCACATCGACCAGCGCAAGCCCCGGGTCCTGGTGCGGCCAGGTCACCGCCCGCCAGTCGAGAAGCACGATGTCGGCCAGCAGGCCGGGGGCAAGGCGCCCGATCCGCCCGGCAAAGGGCGTGGTCGCTGCGCCATGCTCGGTCGCCATGCGCAGGACCTGTGCAGCCGTCGGGCCGGGGGTCGCATGGCCCGGCCCGCGGTGCAGCGTCAGAACGAGCCGCATCTCCTGCAGCATGTCGCGGTCATCGTTGATCCCGGCTTCATCCATGCCGATTGCCACCGGCAAGCCACTGGCCAGAAACCCGTTCAGGTCTGCCGTGCCGCTCTTGAGGCGGAGGTTCGACGAGCAGTTGTGGCAGAGGCATCCGCCTCGGTCCGCCAAAAGCCCGATGTCGTCGGGTGTCATCCAGACCCCGTGCCCGATGGTCAGCTGGGGCCCGACAAGCCCGAAGCTGTCAACATGGGCCAAGGCCGAGCCGCCCGTGCGCCGGCGCGCGTATTCTGCCTGATAGGGCGTCTCCAGCAGGTGCATGTGCATCGGCGCGCCGGTTTGCTCGGCCATGCGCGCCGCACTTTCCAGCGCCGCGTCCGAGAGCCAGTGCAGGTTCGACGGGGCGATCTGGATGCCGATCAGGGGCGCCTTGGCCCAGCGATCGCGCAGGGTGTGGAAGACCGAGATCTGCTCGGTGAGCGGCAACCCGAAGCCTGCCAGATAGGCGGCTGTCGGGCCGCGGAGTTCCTCGGGAAGCGAGGCGACGAAGATCTCGTCTGCCTCGTAGATCATGCGGTTCTGATCGCGCAGCGCGAAGGAATAGGAGGCCCGCATGCCGAGCTCGACATAGGCGCCGATGATCGCGTCCGACCGCCTGATGACGGCCTCGGTGTCGCCCGGCGCCCGGCTGTTCAGATGCTGCACCGTCGTGACACCCGAGGCGAGCATCTCAAAGGCGGAGAAGAGCGTGTCGAGCCGCGGGTCAACGTCACGCATCGCGAGGCGCTCGGGAAACCAGAGCTCCAGGGGCTGGTCGCGGGCACCGAGCTGGAACGGCGTCAGACCGACATGGTGATGGGCGTTGATCAGGCCCGGGATAGCCACAAGCCCCCGACCGCCGATCTCCTGCACCCCGGGATGGGCGCGGCGCAGCGTGGCCGCCGGTCCGATCGCGGCGATGACCGCGCCCGAGATCAGGATTGCGGCGTCCTCGAGGATCTCGGGCGAGCCGTCGGAGCCGAAGCCCACCACGATCTTGTCGGCGACGACCAGGCTTTCGGTCATGTTGTCGCCCTCATCCGCAGACGTTCGAGGGAAAGGCGGACGGCGGCAGGAACGGGTTCGATCAGGGGAACCGGTGTGCGGCTCGCCAGTGCGCGCGCGGCCTCCGCCAGCGGCCCCCCACCGATGACCACGGCTTCGGCACCCCCGTCCGCGATGGCCGCTGCAATGGCTGTGGCCAGTGCTTCATCCAACGCCGCCGCGTTGGCGGTCAGCGCCACCGGGTCACCGGGCGTGGTCCATGTGCCGGCAAAGCGGCGGTGCCCATGTCGGGCTGCCGTCGCCGCGATGGCTTCGATCAGGGCGGGAGTGGTGGTCACGACGGCAAAGCGGCGCCCGTCTTTGGCGGCCTCGGCCATCCCGGCTTCCGCGATCCCGGTGACGGGGTAGGGCAAGGCGCCCCGAAGGGCGTCAAGACCGGGGTCGCTGAACGCCGCCACAATCGCGGCATGCGCCTCGAGCAGGGCAGGCGCCAGCGCGGCAACGGCCTCGGCGGCGACGCTCAGTGCCGCAGTATCGGTGATCAGCGGCACGCCAAAGCGGGCGGTATGGCCTGTCACTTCGGCCCGCGTCCCCGCTTCGCGGGCGGCGATGGCCACCATACGCAGGGTGAACTCCATGGAGGTGTTGGGATTGACAAGCGCGATCTTCACGGCGCGGCCTCGCGGAAGGCTTTGGCGATGTCGATCCTGCGTGCGATCCAGATGCGGTCGCGGCGGCGGGCGAGTTCGGCCATGATCCGGTCGAAGGCCGGGAAGCGGGCGGGGCGGCCGACGATGCGGAGGTGAAAGCCGATGTTGAGAAGGCGCGGAAAACCCGCCTCGGCCTCTGCCTCCAGCACGTCGAGCGCCCCGGTCACGTAGTCCACCATCTCGGCCGGCCGCACGAAGCCGTTGGGGTGAAAGAACTTCATGTCGTTGGTGTCGAGCGCGTATGGCACGACCAGAAGGCCCGATGGATCCGGATAGGGAAGGTCGTCGTCAAAGGCGTTCGAGGTGTAGACATAGCCCCGCTCGGCCAGCAGGGATCGGGTCCAGGGGCTCTCGGCGCCCCTGCAGAAGAAACCCCTCGGCGCCTGTCCGGTCGCCGCCGCGATGGCGGCCCCGGCGCGGTCGAGGTCCGCCGCTTCGGCCTCGGGGCTGTCGTAGTCGGCATGGGGGCGCCAGAGCCAGCCGTGGCAGGCGGTCTCGTGCCCGTCGGCGGCCAGCGCGGCCAGCACCGGGGCTGCCCGCTCGGCCGCACGGCCGCAGGCAAACAGCGTCACCGGGATCTCGTGCCGCCGGAGCGCCGCCGCCATGCGCCAGGCACCGGCCCGCGTCCCATAGGCGAAGATCTGCGCCTGTCCCGGGTCGGGCCTGTCGTCCGGCACGACCGACAGCACCTCTCCGATGCGCTCGTTCGCCGGATCGCCGTCGATCACCTGTCGCTCGGCGCCCTCCTCGAGGTTCACCACGACCGAGACGGCCAGCCGCGCGCCGTTGGGCCAACGGACGTCGGGCCAGACGCCCCCGTATCCCACGAGGTCGCGGCTCATGGCGCGAAACCGGCAGGGCAAGGGCGCGGCTCCCATTCCGGAAGGCCAAGCCCCGTCCGCCAGGCCCGGGCGATCTGGGCGCGGGTGGCGAACCAGACCCCTTCATGGCGGAGCGCGTAGTCGAGGAAGGTCTCCAGCCCGCCAATGCGGCCCGGGCGCCCGATGATCCGCGTATGGAGCCCGATCGACAGCATCCGAGGTGCCCGTTGCGCCTCGGCATGGAGCCGGCCGAAGGCGTCTATGCAATAGCGGGCGAAATCCTGCCCGAAGACGAACCCACCCCCATTGTAGAAGCGCATGTCGTTGGTGTCGAAGGCATAGGGCAGCACCACATGCGGCCCCGCCGCGCCCTCCACCACATAGGGCAGGTCGTCGTTGTAGGCGTTGCTGTCATAGAGAAAACCGCCCTGCTCGATCAGGAGCGACCGCGTTGCGGATGAGGTCGCGGACCGCGTGTGCCAGCCCAGTGGCGGCGTACCGGCCGCCTCGGTGATCGCCGCCACGGCCCTCGCCATGGCGCGCCGCTCGGTCGCCTCGTCCATGTGGACGTGACGCTCCCAGCGCCAGCCATGGGCCGCGACCTCGTGGCCGTCCGCCACGGCCTCGGCGGCGATCCAGGGCGTTGCGGCGATGGCACGCCCGCAGGCGTTCAGCGTGGCGGGGATGGCGCGGGACCGCAGCGCGTCGCGGATGCGCGGCCAACCGGCGCGGGGGCCATATTCGAAATGGCTTTCCATGCAAAGGTCGCGCGCGCCCTCGACGCGTTCGACAGCCTCGTAGATGTGTTCGTTGCGCTCGTCGCCGTCGCCGAGGGTCAATTCGGCGCCTTCCTCGATGTTGACGACGACCGACACCGCCAGCCGTGACCCACCGGGCCAGGTGATGTCGGGCGCCCCGCGCCGATATCCGGCGAAGTCGCGTCCCGTCATGTCGCCCCCGCCGCGTCCATGAAGCGTCTGCAAAGGTCGGCGTCCCAGCGCAGGATGTCGTCCTCCCCTGCGCTGGCCCGCATCAGGGCGCTTGACACGATCACCCCGTCCGACGCTGCCAGCGCCGCGACAACATTGTCCTCCGTCACGCCGCCGCCGATCAGGATGGGCTGTTTCGGCACCGCCTTGCGCACCGCCGCGATCCGGTCGAGCGTGTCGGGAAAGCTCGACCCGGTCACGATAAGCCCGTCCGCCCCGACCTTGGCCGCCCAGTTGGCGGCAAAGGGCTGACTTTCGTCCGAAAGGGGGCGCGCCGTGCGGTCATGGATATCCGCGAGGATCGCAATGTCGGGCCGACCCAGCGCCGCCCGATAGGCGATCGCGGCCGCGCCAAGGGCATGGCGCGGCCCTTCGGCCGTCATGGCGCCGCCGACGAAGATCTTGAGCCGCACGAAATCCGCCCCCGCCCCATGCGCGACCGAGAGCGCCGCGACCGGGTCATGCGCTTCGATGATGATGCCGAGGCCAAGGTCCGGCACCTCGGCCCGGATCAGCCGCCCGAGGCTGGCCATCATCGCCAGCGTGTCGGGCGCGGCGGGCCCCGCCGTGCGGGTCTGGTCCTGCAGCTTGATCCACGGGATGCCCGCCTCGGCGAAGACGCGCGCGTTGCTGACGGCATAGTCCTCATACCATGCCGGCGAGCGGTGCCGGGAGAGCGCAAAATCTGGCAGATGCAGGGCGGCGATGACGGGCGGTCGGGATGCGAAGAGCCTCAGGGACATTTGGTGACTTTCTCGGCGAGGGTGGCACGGAGCGCGGCGCGGTCAGGGGGCAGCATGTTGATTTGCACCCAGATCTGACCCGGGTTTTTCATCGAGAATTGACC
>CALGEF010000470.1 GCA_937881755.1 uncultured Acidobacteriota bacterium | reverse complement strand
GCATGCCGGAGGCGAGCGTCAGGAAGCATGGCCCCATATGGCTCACGTCGAACAGCCCGGCCTCGCTCCGCGTCCAGAGGTGCTCCTCCTTCACGCCGTCCGGAAACTGCACGGGCATCTCGTAGCCCGCGAACGGCACGAGTTTCGCGCCATACTCCACATGCAGCGGGTGAAGCGCGGTGCGCCGCAGGGCCTCAGTCGTCGTGTCGGCCATGGCGCCCTCCCTATAAGCAGACGATTGCAGCCAGGCTGCACGTTCGTCGCCCCCGCTGTCCTTGGCGCCTGAGAGATTCCGCCGGTGGGTAACCGGCTTGCTCCTTCGGCGAGGCCCTCCAGAGGCCTCTTTCCAGCGTGTTGATTCTCTTCCGGCCCTTTTGCCTGAGCGATTCCGGGGCGGTTGCGCCTTCGGCGGCGGCTACCGAATGCCGCTCTCTCCCGGAAGAGAATTCATGACTGCCAGCTATCCCGGATCCTTCGGGGCTGCAAGGGCGCGGCGGGTTAAACTTCCCTGAACGCCCCGGCTGCATAAGACATGAGCGTTGCCATCACGGCGCGCCACAAAAACGGGCCATAGCTGATGCGCCGCACGCAGGCCTCGGCCCCGGCCCCGAACCCGCGCGCCTCCTGCCCGGCCATCACGTTCACCGGCAACGGGCACTCGGCGCAGACCTGCCGAATCAGTTCGAGGTCGCGCCGCCCGGGCACGAAGAAGCTGCTGGCGCCCGCCTCGGCATAGGCGTTGCCGCGCGCAATTACGTCCGCGATCTGTGTTCCGTGCGCGCAGCCTTCAGGCGGCCAACCGCGTCTTCAACCGGGCGTAGGCCTTCGCCGTCGCCCGCCGGATAGCCATCCTCAAGGTTGATGCCGGCCGCACCGGCCGCCACCACCCGCGCCACGTTTCCGGCCACGCCGTCTGCAGTTGCCGAATATCCGGCTTCAAAATCCACCGAAACCGGCAGGTCGACGGACGCAACAATCCGCGCCGCATGCGCGCGCACGACATCCAGCGGCACCGTCTCGCCATCCCCGAACCCCAGCGCGCCGCCTGCATGCAGGCTGCTGAACTATTTGAGTTTTTCGGTTTGTGTACGCATCGCCCGCTCCTGTTCCCGGGCCTCTTATGCCTCCCCCGGAGTTCCCCAGCGACCCGATTCCTGCGCGTCACGTCCCCGCCGGTTTCGTCCCCCCGAACCAGCTCTGCACCACGCCCCAGGCGCTGCGCGACCCCGCCAGCGCCTTCTCCGTCGCCCGGGAGGCATGCGAGGTCAGTCCGCCAACGCGTTTCAGAAGGTCGCCGATGACTGACCCCGATTCCTGCTTCACTTCCCGCAGCGCTTCCGCCGAAATCGCCGTGGCCTGCCCCGCTGACCAGCCCTTGAAGCTGCGGCAGCGCCGCCTGGCGAGATAGCCGAGCTTCAGCGTCATCATCGCATTGATGCCGCCGTCCATCACCGGCCCGGCGATCAGCCCGCCCATCCGGCCCAGCAGCCCGCCGATCACGTCCCCGGTGATCTCGCTGACATCCTCCAGCGCCCTCGAGGCCACCACGATGGCGGCCACATCCCGCAGGATGCGCAGGCTGCCCATCAGGTGCGGCCTGCCGAAATAGATCCGCGACACGCGCGCCACCAGATTGGCGTTGCGCCACAGCACGATAAACGCATCCAGCGTGCCGTTCATCGACACCGCTGTCGCGACGCCCACGCCGACCGCCTCGGCATGGATGATCGCCTCGGCGCGCTTGTCGAGCGGTGCCAGAAGCGGGTCGATCTGCGTGCGCTCAAAGACTTCGAGCTCCAGCGACAGTGCCGGCGCCTCTGCCGGCGACGTCCTGCCCGTCCGCGCCAGCAGGCCGCGCGCCTTGGCGATACCCTGATCGATCGCCGGGCGCTCGCCTTGCGTGAGCGGATTGGCCTGCAGCATCTTCAGGTACCGGATGTCATACCGGATACGCGCCGCCAGCGCTTCAGGCTGCGGCGCCTTCGTATCAATGGGAATGGTGGGCGGCTTCGCCGCCACCGGCATCGTCAGGAACGCCGCAAGCGGGCGCCCAACCAGCACAGCCAGCAATCCCGCCAGCATGGCGACATAAGCATAGCCCAGCACCGGATGCATATCGTCAAACAACCGGTAAAACAGGAAGCCCTGCCCGATCACCACCAGAAAACTGACCACGATCAGCGGCGACACCAACCACTTCACCACCCGCCAGCCCTGCGCCCATTGCGCCGCCAGCTCCCACTGCGCCCCGTCCTTCACCGGCGCAGCCGGCACCGCAATCGCCCTGGCCATGGCACATCTCCTTTACGTGTGGGTCGTCCACCCCTCATCAGGTGGGAAGATGGCGGCGCCGAGGCAACCGGCGAACTGGCGGCCGCGTCGGATCGAAACCGGCCGGGCGTGCGGGGTGAACCAGGGACCTGCCAGGAAGACCTGGTCCTCTTGCCCCCGGACACACGAGGTTCGGGCGGTGCCGCCACCTAAGCCCTCTCGACAGAACCATCTTTCAGCGTAACACGCCGGGTGCAGCGCGCGGCGACCTGCTCGTCGTGCGTGCATATGAGGAACGTCGCCCTGTCCTCCCGGTTCACTTCGCGCATCAGGTCGAGAACCTGCTCAGCCGCAACCCGGTCGAGGCTTCCCGTCGGCTCGTCGGCAAGTATCAGTTCGGGTTTGTTCATCAGCGCACGCGCAATGGCGACGCGCTGCTTCTGCCCGCCCGAAAGCCGGGTCGCCTGAAAATCCATCCGGTCAGCCAGACCAACCCGCGCGAGCAGTTCCCGCGCTCTGCGGCGCATGGCGGGGCTGATGGCGCCCGCGGGCGCGGCAGCCGGGAAGGCCACATTCTCG
>CALGEF010000469.1 GCA_937881755.1 uncultured Acidobacteriota bacterium | reverse complement strand
GGAAGCCCTCATGGGCGACATCCTTGGCGTCGGCGCGGCGCTTTCCCCAGGCGTTGCGTTCACCCTCATCGGCCATGACTGGGGTGCCCCGCAGGTCTGGAATACGGCCCTCCTCCACCCGGACCGGATCGCCGCCGTCGCCGCCCTCTCAGTGCCCTTCTTTGGCGCCCCGGAATTCTCCTTCGACGATGTCATCAGGCGCGTCTTCGACGAGCGTGACCGCTTCTTCTACCAGTCCTATTTCCGCACCCCCGGCCGGGCTGAAGCCGCCCTGGAAGCTGATCTGAGGCGCTTCCTGAAAGGCTTCTACTATTCGATTTCAGGCGACGCTAAGGACGGGGACTGGAAGATGGGCCTCAGTTCCAGCGCGACGCTGATGGACACGCTGACCGTGCCTGACGTTATGCCTTACTGGATGACCGACGCCGATCTTTCCTACTACGAGGCGGAATTCAGACGCTCCGGCCTGTTCGGCCCGATCAGCCGCTACCGCAACCACACGCGCGATTTCGACTTTCTCTCCCCCTTCCGCGAACGGACAATTTCCCAGCCCGCCTGTTTCATCGCCGGCGACAAGGACCCTGCCTTCAATGGCTTCGGAATGGTGGACGACCCTATCGGCAGGATGCGCCCCGCTGTCCCGAATCTTGAGACAGCCGTCGTGCTTCCCGGCTGCGGCCACTGGACCCAGCAGGAACGCCCTGCCGAGGTCAACGCCGCGCTTGTGCCGTGGCTTGCAAGCCTGAAGGGCCGGGCGGTCTGAGTTTCGTCCGCAGCGTTTTCATTTTGTTTGAACTGTGCTTACGTCACGTCTCTCAGCAGGAGATTGCGACCCATGATCCGCGCCCTCACGGCCGCCGCCCTTCTCGCCTCAATCGCGCTCGCCGCTTCGGCCGATGAAGTCTGGTCCCTGCCGAGCGGCAACCAGATCGTGTATGAGCGCGACGCTGGTGCCACGGCCATCCTAAGCTACAAGCCGGAAGCGGGCCTTGAAGCGGGCTATATCTTCGTTCCAGGCCTTGGCGGGTATTACAGTGGCCGCGGCGCCTACCAGGGCTACTGGGTTGAAGCGGCCGATGCTGGCCCCGTCTGCGCCGCCAGCCTTGTCGATGCCGAAGGCAAGACCTGGCAACGCTGGGGCATCGCCGAAGTGAAGTTCCAGAAGCCGGATTTTCCGTCCAGGATCACGTTGAAGCGCGGCGACTGCTTCGGAGCCGCCAAACAGAAGATCACCGCCAGGCCGGTTGTCGGCGCCGGCCTTCAATAGTCCGCAGGCGAACTAAGTCATAAAACTCCGGTCACCCCCGCGAAGGCGGGGGTCCCGTGCGGCGAGGACACTCCCCGATCCCAGCCTGCGCGGGGACGACCGGATAAAGTCTAACGCGTTTGCCCGCCATCGACCGCTATCACGGCGCCGTTGATGAAACTCGCCCGCTCGGACAGGAGAAACGCCGCCGTGTCCCCGATCTCCTGCGGCGTGCCAAACCGTTTCATCGGCACTTCGCGCTTGATCCAGCGCCACCAGTTTTCGGCGCGCGGACCGGTTGATTGCTTCTCCCAATTGTTCCCGGCAAAGATGATGTTGCCGGGCGCGATCGTGTTGACTCGGACTTTCGTATCGAACGCAAACCGTGCGACACTTGTCGAGAGATGGTTCACCGCCGCTTTCGTTGCGCCATAGTCGAGCGGAGTGCCGAGCGCGCCGAGCCCGGCAATCGAGCTGATGAACAGGAAACTGCCGCCGCCATGCTTCGCCATGCGCGGAATGGCGCCGCGCGCCAGCCGGAAGGCCGAATTCAGGTTCTGGTCGAGCCCCGCCTGCCATTCCTCATCACTCACCTCGAGGCCCAGCGGCGAGGGCGACAGCCCCACATTCGCCACCGCCCCGGTGACCGGCCCGAACTCCGCCTCGCATCTGGCGAGCGCTTCCTCGATCGGCGCCGTCTGGGTCAGGTCGCCCGCAAAGCTCCACACCTTGTCCGCGCCGAAGCGCCTGGCAAAATCCGCCTTCGTCTCCGCCAGCGCCTCCGCCCCCCGCGCCGTCAGCGCCACCTTCGCGCCCTCGCCCAGGAGGCTCTCGGCAATCCCATAGCCGATCCCCCGGCTCGCGCCCGCAATGAAAATCACCTTGTCCTTCAACCCGAAATCCATATGCGCCTCCTCCATGTTTCCGGCATGCTGTATTAGCCGGCCACGAAAAACCAGCCCTCACCCGGCGGGAAGCGGCGTGCCCGAAATGCAGGCGTCACATAATCGTGCAACAGGGTCAGACTTCAACGGAGGCCTGCTGATGCGATACCCCCTATTCGCCGCCCTGATCGGCTTTGCATTTTTCGGCGGATGCGCCACCCCACCTGCGCCGCAGCCTGCTGGCCAGGGTGTTCTCGTCATCGCCCACCGCGGCGCCAGCGGGGAGCGTCCCGAACACACACTGGAGGCCTACCGGCTCGCGATCGCCCAGGGCGCAGACTTCATCGAACCGGATCTGGTGATGAGCTCCGACGGCGTATTGATGGCGCGCCATGACCCCTGGCTGTCGGATTCCACCGATGTCGCCGCCCGGCCCGAATTTGCAGGCCGCCGCCGGACCCTGACGAGTCCCGAAGGCGAATCCCTGACCGACTGGTGGACGTTCGACTTCACCGCCGCAGAGCTCAGGACACTCCGCGCCCGGCAGGTCCGGGAGGGCAGATCGAAGGCCCATGACGGACTTTACGAGATTCCGGACTTCGGCGAGATCATTGCCCTTGCAAGTGCAGAGGGCGCCGCCCGTGGCCGCCTGGTCGGCCTTTATCCTGAAACGAAATGGCCCCTCGAACATGCCGCCGCCGGGCTCGACATGGCATCGGCCATTTCCGCTGCCCTGACCGCGGCCGGGCTGGACAAGGCGGACTCGCCCGTCTTCGTCCAGAGTTTCGAGCCCCTGATCCTGAAGACGCTCCGTAGTCGGATCGGGACGCGGCTTGTCCAGCTCGTCTATCCAGAAGGCTGGCAGGCCGGCGCGCCGGCCAATATCGCGCTGGAAGAGATCGCAACCTATGCCCGGGGCGTCGGCCCTTACAAGTCACTGCTGATCGATCCCCTGACCGGCGCACCGACCGGCTACGCCGCCGAAGCCCGGGCGCTCGGCCTTGAGGTTCACGCCTGGACATTCCGTGACGATGACCGCCCGCAATGGGCGCCGCTGCCCGAAGATGAAATACGCGCGGCCGCCGTCGCCGGCGCCAATGGCGTCTTTACGGACTATCCCGCAACAGCGCGCCGGGCTTTGGATAATCGCTGATGTTCGCCGGCCTGAAGACGGCCAGGGCGGGCGTCTGACAGGGCCAGCTACCGGGCCTTGGGGAAACTTCAGAGCAGCGCAATGCGTTCGCGCTGCTCCGGATCCGGATAGGGCCGGTAGAGGCCGACTTCCATGGATCCGATCAGGCTGTGCATGAATTCATAGCGGCGGGTATGCTCGTCATCCATTCTGGACAGAAGGCTGAACGCCTTCTCCAGTTCGCTCATGCTCTCGACTTCGATCTCGATCAGGAAGTCGGTATGCTGTCCTGAGGCGAGCCCGAACTTGCGCCGCAGCAGGCGCCAGTCGGTGATAACTTTCTCGGATTTCAGGTGTCCTAGCCAGGCGTCTGCGGCCGCTGCGAACTGAAGCGCCCGGTCCCCGCTCTTGAGTTCCACCATGCAATGATAAAGGATCATATCGTCTGTCCTCGGGCCGGTTCTCTAAGGGCGATCGTATGAGATCGTTATTGAGAAACCCTTAGTCCTGACCCTGACATTTCCGGGACCGGGTCAACCGGATAGTCACTGGCCAAGCGGCGCGATTCCCGTTTAACCATGCCGGATGCAGCACCGGCCCCTCACCTGCGGCGTCGATGAAGCCGGCCGCGGCCCCTGGGCCGGGCCGGTCACCGCCGCCGCTGTAATCCTCGATCCTGCCTGCCCCATCGCGGGCCTCACCGATTCCAAAAAGCTCAGCGAAGCCGCCCGCGACCGCCTCGCCCCGCTTATCCGCGACCGCGCCCTCGCCTGGGCCATTGCCGAAGCCAGCCCTGAAGAAATCGACCGCCTCAACATCCGCGAGGCCACCTTCCTCGCCATGACGCGCGCCATCGCTGGACTCGCCCGCGCCCCGGCCCATATCCTGATCGACGGCAACGCCCTGCCGAAAAACCTCCCCGCCCCCGCAACCGCGATCATCAAGGGCGACCTCACCGAGCCTGCAATCTCCGCCGCCTCGATCCTGGCAAAAACCCACCGCGACGCGCAAATGAAAGCCTACTGCGCGCAGCACCCCGGCTACGGCTTCAGCCAGCACAAGGGCTACGGCACCGCCGCCCATGCCG
>CALGEF010000468.1 GCA_937881755.1 uncultured Acidobacteriota bacterium | reverse complement strand
GGACGATGACTTTAGACTTGCCTGCCTCTCTCCTCCGCGCCGGCGCCGCGCTGGTGATCACCGCGGCGGTCAGCTTGCCGGGCGCCGCGCGCCGCTCCCAGTCCGGCCCACCCCAGCGCCAGCTTGCTGCGGGGCGTGCCTCGTCAATCGAGACGATGGCCGCGCCGACATCCGCCGGGTGCAGGTGGCTGGCGGAGATGTCGGGCAGGTCGATGTTCCAGACGCGGCGGATTTTCAGCGCGTCGGCGCGGGCGCGGGCGGCTGCGAGATCGTCCGTCTGGAAGATCACCATGTACCCGCCGTCCCCGCCCCGCGCGAGGAAACGGCCGGCCGGCGCGGTCAGCGCGGTCGGCACGACGACTTCCAGGAACTGCTCCCCGATGGCATAGACGCGGTTGACAAGGCCGAATTCGGCGACGCCCGGATCCAGGAACGCCTCCCCGAGGCCCAGCACATCCGCCAGCGTATCGGCAACTTCCAGTGATCCAGCGGCAATCACCAGCTGCCGCAGGCGCACGTATCCCATGTTTTCCTCCTCACCGCTGGCCCTCTTATCCTGGCCATGCGTATTTGTTGAGCATACTCCATAACGGCAACGTAATGCTATCACGCGCCGGTTGACGTATCCGCCTGCACACGCCACCCCCCTCCGCATGCACGACCCTGCAGATCCCTGCTGCCCCGAAAACAGCGCCCACGCGCATGCGAATGCGCATGGCCTCGCCCATACGCATGACCATGAGGGCCATGCCCACCACCAGCACCATGCCGATATGTCCAGCGCCGATTCCCGCCGCCGCGTCGTGCTCGCCGCGCTGCTGACCGGCGGGTTCATGTTTGCCGAGGTGATCGGCGGCATTCTGTCCGGCTCGCTGGCGCTTATGGCGGACGCCGCCCACATGCTGACCGATACCGGCTCGCTGCTGCTCGCCTGGCTCGGCTACAGGCTCGCCGCCCGTCCAGCCGATCCGGGCCGCAGTTTCGGCTTCGGCCGCATGCAGGTGCTGGCTGCCTTCACCAACGGCGTGCTGCTCATCCTGCTGGCGCTTTGGATCGTCTGGGAAGCGATCAACCGGCTGCTGCTGCCATCGCCGGTCCTCGGCGAGCTGATGCTGGGCATCGCGGTGCTCGGCCTTGTCGTCAACGTGATCGCCTTCGCCATCCTGCACGGCGGCGGGCACAAGGACGATCTCAACCTGCGCGGCGCGCTCTGGCACGTGGCGGGGGACATGCTCGGCTCGGTCGCGGCCATCCTCGCGGCCGTGCTGATCCTCTGGCAGGCTTGGTACATAGCCGACCCCCTGCTCTCGATCCTTGTCGCGGGCCTTGCCCTGTTCGGCGGCATCCGCATCGCGCGGGAGTCCGGCCATATCCTGATCGAAGGCACGCCGGAGGGCCTCGAGGCCGCGAAGATCATCGCCGACCTGAAGGCCAACGTGCCGGGCATTGCGAATGTCTCCCACGTCCACGCCTGGACGCTGACCGAATCGCGCCCGCTGGTGACGCTGGAAGTCACCCTCGCTGCCGGCGCCGCTGGCGAAGCGGTGCGCCGCGCGGTGAAGGAACGCCTGGCCCACGCCTTTGGCGCCAGCCACGCCACAGTGGAAGTGATCGACTCGAACGCATAGCCGCATTGCGAAGCCTCCCGCAGCGCTTTAACCCTGCGGTCCGGCGCCCATATTGGCGCATCTAAGACGATAGGAGCCTGCGGTGGCCGAGACGAGACATGCTGAAATCCTGATCATCGGCTCCGGCCCGGCCGGCTGGACCGCCGCAGTCTATGCCGCGCGGTCCCTGCGCGAAACGCTCGTCATCACCGGCATGCAGCCAGGCGGCCAGCTGACCATCACCACCGATGTCGAAAACTGGCCGGGCGAGGCCCACATCCTGGGGCCGGACCTGATGGTGCGCATGCAGGAACACGCTGAGAAAATGGGTGCGAAAGTCGCAAGCGATCATATCCTCAGCGTCGACTTCGAGAGCCGCCCATTCAAGGCCGTCGGCGAGAACGGCACGACCTATACCGCCGACGCCGTGATCATCTCAACCGGCGCGCAGGCCAAGTGGCTGGACCTTCCGAGCGAGCAGAAGTTCAGGGGTTTTGGCGTCTCCGCCTGCGCCACCTGCGACGGCTTCTTCTACCGCGGCCGCGAAGTCATGGTCATCGGCGGCGGCAACACGGCCGTCGAGGAGGCGCTGTTCCTTACGAACTTCGCCTCCAAGGTCACCGTCGTCCATCGGCGCGACCACTTCCGCGCCGAGAAGATCCTGCAGGACCGCCTGTTCAAGAATCCCAAGGTCGAAGTGATCTGGGACACCGCACTCGAAGACGTGCTGGGCGAAGAGCAGCCCCCTGGCGTCACCGGCGCGCGCATCAGGAACGTCAGAACCGGGGTGGTGCGCGACGTGCCCGTCCACGGCATATTCATCGCCATAGGCCATGCGCCGTCCACGGAACTTTTCGTCGGCAAGCTGCCTATGCGCGCCAATGGCTACCTGATCACTGAACCTGGCTCTGCCCGGACGGCAATCCCCGGCGTCTACGCCGCTGGCGACGTCACCGACGAGACCTACCGCCAGGCCGTCACCGCTGCTGGCATGGGCTGCATGGCAGCCCTGGAAGCGGAGCGCTGGCTGTCGGAGGAAGCCGCGCATAGCGCGGTGGTGGCTGCGGAGTAAACCCTAAAGCATTGCCTGAGCAGTTTTCTCGATCTCACGGGGCTTGCGGGTCTCCACGACTTCAAGAAGATCGGCCGCCCGGCCCTGCATCACGCGGTCAAGCTCCGTCTGCGGATCAATCGCCAGCGCTGCTTCCAGCTCCGCCGAGATCTCGGCGTGATACTTCTTCGGATCGTACGCCGCCAGCGCGCGTGCCCATTGCCAGCGCAGGCCGGCGTCCTGCGGAGCAAGACGCACAGCTTCGGCATAGTTTGCGCGTGCAGTCTTCAGGCTGGCTCCCATCACAGCTGCGCCCAGTGTGCCGCCGCGCCGGTGCACCTCGACATGCCAGACCGCGAGGAAGCCAAGGGCGTAATGGTTGGCGGGGTCGTCCTCCAGCACGGCCTCCGCCAGCACGCGGGCTTTCGGGCCATACCCGGAATCGCTGGCCTCCGAGAGATTCATCGGCCGGGTCAGCAGCGACAGGGCAATCGCTTTCTGCAGCCTGCCCTCCCCATGCCCCTCATCCAGCGTCAGCGCCGCTTCGGCGGCCGCCAGAGCCTGCCCGAGAGCGGCGAGGTCCGGCTCGCGGCCAGAGCACATGACCTTTGCAAGGATTACCCGCGCCCGCAGGGCATGCGCATCGGCAGACCGGTCCCCGGCCGCTTCCTGCAGTGCAAGGTCGTATTGCCCCGCCTGGAACGCGGCATTGGCGCTCACGATATCCGCGAACGCGCTCAGCGCCCCTGAGACAACAAGCGCCGCGAGAATCAGGCTGCTTCTGACCATTACCCCTGATACTAGACCTTCTAAGCGTTCCCGGCGAGCGGGGGCTTCTACGGATCAGCAACGGGCAGGCCATGGCGGACAGTTTCGAGGCAGATGTGGTCGTTATCGGCGCGGGCGTGATCGGCCTCGCCTCGGCCCGCGCCCTCGCCCGGGCGGGGCGGGAGGTCATCGTGCTCGAAGCCGAAGACCAGATCGCCATGCACACCTCTTCGCGCAATTCCGAAGTGATCCATGCCGGGCTTTATTATGCTGCCGGAAGCCTCAAGGCCCGCCACTGCGTCAACGGCCGCAGGATGCTGTATGCCTATCTCGATGCGCACGGCGTCGCCGTGAAGCGCTGCGGCAAGTTCGTGGTCGCGGTCGGC
>CALGEF010000467.1 GCA_937881755.1 uncultured Acidobacteriota bacterium | reverse complement strand
TCTCGGAACTGTCGAAATCGGTCGAGATCATCTATCTGGAAGACGTGCGGGAAAAACTGTCGATCGGCGACAAGCTGTCGGCGATCGCCGGGCCGGTGCTGCCGACGTTTGTTGGCGCAGCGCTCAGCCACAGGCAACCGGGCGTCATCCTGTTTACTTCGGGCACCGAAGGCGAGCCGAAGGGGGTTGTCCTCAGTCACGAGAACATCATGGCGAACATCGAGCAGGTGCGCGCACATATCGGGCTTAGTCCGGATACGGACATTGTGTTCAATCCGCTGCCGACCTTCCACTGCTTCGGCCTGACGGTAGGCGCGCTGCTGCCACTGATCGCCGGCCTCAAGGTGGTCTTCCACCCCTCCCCGCTGCAGCCCAGGGAAATCGTCCGGCGTATCCGCGAGAGCGGCGCGACAATCCTGCTCGCCACCGACACGTTCATCTCGCAATACGCCCGGACCGGCGCGGATGGTGACATGGATTCGATCCGCCTCGCCGTTTGCGGCGCGGAGCGGGTCAAGGACGAAACGCGCGACTATGTGCGCCGCAAATTCAATATCGAGATTCTCGAAGGCTATGGCGCGACCGAGGCCTCGCCGGTGGTCGCGGCGAATCAGTGGGAGAACAACCGTCCGGGCACGGTCGGCCCGCTGATGGCAGGCATGTCATCGAGGCTTGTGCCGGTGGAGGGCATGCCGGAGGGCGGGCGCCTGCATATCCGCGGTCCGAACATCATGATGGGCTATCTGCGCCCCTCCAATCCCGGCGCCATAGAAAAGCTGATCGATGGCTGGCATGATACCGGCGATATCGTGGACATCGACGCCGACGGGTTCATCAGGATCCTTGGCCGGGTGAAGCGTTTTGCGAAAATTGGCGGCGAGATGGTATCGCTGGCAGTCGTGGAGAACTGCGCCGCGGCGGTCTGGCCGGATCACATGCATGCGGCGGTCACCCTGCCAGACCCCAGGAAGGGCGAACAGGTCGTGCTGCTCAGCGAGGCGCCGGAAGCCTCACGCGGGCCGATCCTGGCCTGGGCGCAAAACCACGGTGTGCCAGAAATTTCCGTACCCAGACGGGTGTTCAAAGTGGCCCAGATTCCGGTGCTCGGCACGGGCAAAGTCGATTATGGCGCCGTCCGGATGCAGGCAGAGCGCCTGATGAGTGACTAGGCCGCTTTCGCTGCGCGCAGCGCCGGGGCGCCAAGGAATTCGTTGATCACGCTGGCCGTCTCGGCGGCGCGGGTGACCAGGAACAGATGCCCGCCGCCTTCCACCACATGCAGGCGTGCATCCGGCAGGGCCCAGCTGAGGATCTGGCCGTTGACCAGCGGCACGACCGTGTCCTTGTCGCCCATCATCACCAGCGTCGGCATCTTCAGGAAACGGATGAACGGCAGACTCGACCAGCCGGCAAAAGCAAGCAGCTGGTATATGTAGCCCTTGGGGTCCGGCGGCAGCAGGCCGTCAATATGGCGGCCGGCGGCGTCATCCGCCATGTCGCCGTAGAGGGTCGCGAAATTCTCGCGCATGAATTCAGGATCGGTGTAGCGGCGCGTATCGACCATCCGCGACAGCGAGGCCGGGCGGCCGGGGATCATCGTCATGCCGGACGAGGTTGCGCAGAGGATCAGCCTGTTCACGCGGTTGCGGTACTGGAAGGCAAACTGCTGGGCGAGCGCGCCGCCCCAGGAGACGCCCATGACATCAACCGCGCCGAAGCCAAGGCGGTCGCCCAGCTTGCGCGCCCAGCGGGCGGCCATCCAGTGGCGGTAGGGCCACGGCGTCACCGGGCTGAGGCCGACACCTGGCACATCGAACGTCAGGATTTCCCGGTCCGGGAACATGTCGCCGAGCGCCAGGGTCAGTTCAAGGTTTGCGCCGATGCCGTTGAAGAAGACCAGCGGCAATTCCAGGCTTTTCGCCGGCTTTTCCCAATAGGCCGTCCGCAGCATGACGCCGTCGACGTCCTGCATGGTGATTTCCGGCATGCGCTTGTAAGTGGCCATGAGGCAGTCCTTAGTCGTTGAAGACGTAACGGCCCGGGGCCGCGTATAGTTCCGGGAAGGCCGCGCTGCCGACCGATGCGGGCGCTGCCTTAAGCGGACCAGAACGTTCCTTCAGCCATTCACCCCAGCGCGGCCACCAGGAGCCGTGATGCTCCTCGGCGCCCGCGGCCCATTCATCCGGCGTCGGTTTCATCCGGGTGCTGCGGAAATACCTGGCCTTGGGGTTGCCCGGCGGGTTGATCAGCGATTGCAGGTGGCCGCTGGAGGAGAGCACGAACTCGACATTCTTCGAGCCGAGCAGACCCGGCGTGCGGTAGCAGGCTTTCCACGGGGTGATGTGATCCGTGAGGCCGGCGACCACGAACGCATCCGATGTCACCTTGCTGAGGTCTGCGATGTGGCCCGCCACCTCCACCGTACCCGGATGATCAAAGGGCTGGTGGAGGGCGATATCGAGGTAGTCGGAGTGGAGCTGCGCTGGCAGGTTCGTCGTGTCATTGTTCCAGAACAGCACGTCATACGGCGGCGGGTCTTCACCCATCAGGTAGTTGTTGACGACATAGTTCCATATCAGGTCGTTCGGGCGCATCCAGGCAAACATGCGGGCCAGGTCGTCACCCTTCAGGATGCCGCGGGCCTTCGACATCCTGCGCGCAATCTCCAGGCTGCCATCGGAGACGATCTGGCCGATGTCGCTGTCTTCCTTTTGCGGATTCAGCACGCAGACCATGAAAGTCAGCGCATTGATGCGCTTGTCACCGGCCGCAGCCAGCAAGCTGGCAAATGTTGCCGTCGTGATGCCGCCCGAGCAGGCGCCGGATACGTTCAGCTTCGGCGACCTGGTGATCTTGCGCACGACTTCGCTTGCCTGGATCAGGCTGTCGATATAGTCCGCAAGGCCCCAGCCGCGATGCTCCTTGACCGGGTTGCGCCAGGAGATGACGAAGGTCTGCTGTTCCATCGCGAGGAGGAACTGAACCATCGACGTCATCGGCGTCAGGTCCATCGCATAGAACTTGTTGATCTGCGGCGGGATGATCAGGATCGGCGTCTTGTAGACTTTCTCCGTCGTCGGCGCATACTGGATCAGCTCCAGCATCTCGTTTTTCCAGACAACCGCCCCTTGCGAGATGGCGAGGTTGCCGCCGACCTTGAACGGGCGCTTGTCGACCTGCGAAGGCAGGCCGCCATTCTTGGTCAGGTCGTCATAGAGGTTCTTCATGCCCTTCAGCAGCGACAGGCCGCCGGAATCGACGACGCGCTTGGTGGCGGCCGGGTTGCCGATCAGCGTGTTCGTCGGCGCCAGGGCGTCGGTAATCATGCCCATCACGAACTTGGCGCGGGCATGTTCCAGCTCGCTCATCCTGATCTCGCTGACCCACTCGTGAAGGTGTTCCTGGGTCGCGAGGAAGGCCTGCATGCCGCGCTTGTAGAAAGGGTTATGCTCCCAGGCCGGATCCTTGAACCGGCGGTCCTTTTTGTCGGCTTCGCGTTTAGACTTGCCGAGCAGGATTTCGGCGTTCTCGGATGTGATCTTCCGGGCCGCCCTGGCGGTCGTCACCGGATTGGTGACCGAAGAGCGCAGCATCATCGCTACGGCGCCCAGCAGTTCCTGCCGGTTAATGCCGCCCAGCAACGGGTTAAGGGCCGTCGTGCTCTGCGCCGCATTCCGGGCGATCTCGTCCTTAGGTGTGCTCATTCCATTCCCCCCCGGATGCCGGCGGCCTCTGCCGGCGGTGGTCCGCCCGTGGCCCGGTCTAACCGCGTTCCCTTGCCATCCGGCAAAAAGACCGTGGTAAATTTACCTGCAAAATTCGTTTCACAGTCAGATTTAGCTGTCAAACTCGCCGGGTGGCCATGAAAACACGCGACCGTATACTTGAAGTCAGCCTCCTTCTCTTCAACGAGGAAGGTGAAAGCGGGCTGTCGTCTGTCGATATTGCCAATGCGCTCGAGATCAGTCCCGGTAATCTTTACTATCACTTCAAGGGCAAGGAGGCGATCAACCGCGCCCTTTTCGACCGGTTCGAAGAGGAGATGCGCGTCATCCTGCGCGGCTCGAAAGGCGGGCTGGCCTCGATCGAGGACAACTGGGTCTATATCTATATCCTGCTGGAAGAGATCTACGACTTCCGCTTCTTCTACCGCGACCTTGCGGGCCTGCTGGCCCGCTACCCTGACCTTGCCATCCGCTTCCGCAGCCTCGTCGCCGCCAAGCGCCAGACGATTGCGCGGATCCTCAGCGATCTGGAAAAGGCCGGAACGCTGACTATCGACAAGCGGCTCAGGGGGCCGCTGATCGACCAGATCATCACGACACTGACGTTCTGGCTCGCCGGCGATGCATTGACTAAAGAGGTCCATGACGGCCCTGCCCTCATCCACAAAACGGTGTTCCAGGTGATGTGCCTGATGGTGCCCTACATGGGCGAGGCCGGTCCGTCCGCTCTGGGGCATATGATCCGGCATTTCGACGAAACGAAGGGATAAGGGCGAGCCGGCAGGCCCGCCCCCTGCATTTTCTTTACGCGCCAGCTTTCGCCAGCTTCGACCAATCGGCTTTCGCCACGCGGCCACGGCCAGCGACTTTCGCATCGAGCGCTTCCAGTTCAGCCTTCTTCAGCGCGGCAAGCTGCGCAAAGCGCGTCAGGCCTTCTGCGTTCAGTTTCCTGGCGAGCGCCGGACCGATACCGATGGACTGCGTCAGGTCGTCGGCGCCTTCCGGGGCCGCGAACGCCGTTTTGACGGCCTTCGTGGTCTTGCGGGCGGCTTTCCTGGCGGTCTTGGCCACTTCTGCTCCGGTCTCGCCGGCGACCGCTTCGATCTCGGCCGTAAGGCGCGCGAGGCGGGCTTTCAGATCGGAATCAGCAACTTTTGCCCGGGCTTTCGAGGTGACGCCCGCAACTTCATCTTCCAGCCTGTCGATCTGGCGGGCGACTTTCTGGCGCACATCGGCAAGGCCTTTGACGCCGAGCAGGTCGCGCATCCGGTCAAGGCGCGCATCGAACTGGTCGCGGGCCTGAACCTGCATGTCGCGCACGGTCTCAATGGTTTTCGAAACGCGCCTGGAGGCGCCGGCCACGCGCTCATCGGCGGCCAGCTTGGCGCGCACGTCATGGTCTATTTCCGAACCGCGCTTCACGAGATCTTCGAAGACGTCAGCCGATTGCCTGTGTTAAGCACGTTCGCACCGGCAACCGCCGTATCGTAAGCTTTGCCATAAGCGCCGACACCGGCAAGCCAGATCTTGTAGGCCATCTCGGTCGACTGGGCTTCGACTTTCCTGCCGACAGCCGCCGCCTTTGCGCGGGCTTTGGCCTGGGTGGATTTCACGGGTTTCTTCGCCATGGAGGGCTCCTTTGCGGGGGAAGATGAGTTCACGCCGCCCGATATGGGGAAAAAGTCTAGAAAGCGCATACTAATCGCTGTTTGCCTTGAACTCAGGGTGGTTTGCGCTTTATCGAGACCCAAAGATCAACATGGAGGAGACCGCTATGAGCACAGTGGACTACACGATCGATGGCCAGACCTATGAAGGCTACTTCCTGACCCCCGCTGGCAGGCCGGATGCGCCGCTGGTTGTCATCTGCCATAACTGGGCTGGCGTCGGTGACAACGAGAAGCAGAAAGCCCGCATCATCGCCGAGGAGTTTGGCTACGCTGCTTTTGCCATCGACGTTTACGGCAAGGGCAAGCGCGGCACGAACCAGGCCGAATGCGAAAGCCTGATGTACCCTCTGGTGGGTGACCGCCCCGAATTGCAAAAGAGACTTGCTGCCAGCATCGCCGCGGCGAAAGCCAGATCAGGCGCAACGAAAGCCGCCGCCATCGGCTTCTGCTTCGGCGGGCTCTGCGTGCTGGACATGGCGCGGGCCGGCATGGACGTGCTCGGCGTCGCCTCGTTCCACGGCCTGTTCCGTCCGGCTGAGAATATCCCCGCCCCGAAGATCAGCGCAAAGGTGCTCATCGAGCATGGCTGGCGCGATCCGATGGCGACGCCGGAGGATGTGCTTGCCATCGCCAGGGAGTTTGCCGGCAGCGACTGGCAGCTGCACGCACACGGCCTCGCCACCCACGCCTTCACGACGGTGGGCGCCACCGGCGACGCAACGCAGTATCATGCCGATACTGACCGGCGCAGCTTTACGTATCTGAAAACCTTCCTGGCCGAAGTCTTCAGCTGACGGATCAATGGCGGGCGCTGCTTGCGGCGCCCGTCAATCCTCGCGCAGGGCGTAGCCGGCCGAGCGCACGGTCCGGATCGGATCATCCCCGCCGCCATTGCGAAGCGCCTTGCGCAAGCGCCCGACATGCACGTCGACGGTGCGCGCCTCGACATAGACGTCCGAGCCCCATACCGTATCAAGTAGCTGCTCGCGCGAGAACACGCGGCCGGGGTGCTGCATGAAGTAGTCGAGCAGCCGGAATTCCGTCGGGCCGAGGTGGATGTCTGCGCCCTTCCGGGCGACGCGGTGCGCGACGCGGTCGATCTCGATATCGCCCACCGTGATACGGTCTTCCTTCAGTCCCGGCCGGATGCGGCGGAGCACGGCGCGCACGCGTGCCATCAGTTCTGTGGTCGAAAAGGGCTTGGTCACATAATCGTCCGCGCCCGTATCAAGCCCGCGGATCCGGTCGCTCTCCTCGCCGCGCGCGGTGAGCATGATGATCGGAAGGTTGGGATTGCCCCCACCCGTGCGCACCCGGCGGCAGATCTCGATGCCGCTGACTTTCGGCAGCATCCAGTCCAGCAGCAGCAGGTCCGGCGTGCGCTCGTCGAGCATGATCAGCGTTTCCTCGCCGTCCCCGGCTACGCCGACATCGTAATCTTCCTTGCGCAGATTGTAGAGCAAGAGCTCAGATACGGCTTTTTCGTCTTCTGCGATAAGCACATAGGGCTTCATGGGTCGGCTCCATTCTGTAGGCGCGGCCCTTCAGGGGCTTAAACCTGGTCCTGTTTCGGCCGTTCGAGCTCGGAAAGGTAGTCCCCGACGACCTGGTAATAAACAAACTCGGCGATATTCGTGCAATGGTCCCCGATCCGCTCGAGGTTCTTCGCCATGAACAGCATATGCGCGCCAGCCGTGATGCGGCGCGGGTCCTCGACCAGGTAGGTCAGCATTTCGCGGAATACGGAATTGTAGTGGTTGTCGATGTCGTCATCCGACTCCCACACCAGCTTTGCCTTCTCGGGGCTCGCCGAGGCGTAGGCATTGAGGACGTTGTTCAACTGGCGCGATACGGGTTTCGACATCCGGACGATGGCGTTACGCATCTCGTCATTGACGTTGTCATCGAGGCGCTGCGCGCGCTTGGCGATATTCTTCGCGAGGTCCCCGATCCGCTCCAGCTCGCTCGATATCTTCATCGCTGAGAGGATCATCCGCAGGTCATGGCCCATCGGCTGGCGGCGCGCGATCAGTGACACAATCTGGCGCTCGGCGTCGGATTCGATGACGTCCAGGAGCAGATCGCGCAACACGACTTCCCTGGCGAGTTCGAGGTCGTTGGCCGATAGCGCCCGCGTCGAATCGACAATCATGGTTTCGGCGATGCCGCCCATCTTCATGATGTCGGCCGACAGCCGTTCCAGTTCTTCGGAATAGGCAGAAACGATATGATCAGACATGCGTGCCTCGCTCAACCGAACCTGCCGGTGATGTAGTCTTCGGTACGCTTCTCGCGCGGGTTGGTGAAGATCTGGTTGGTGTCGCCCAGTTCCACGAGGTTGCCGAGGTGGAAGAACGCCGTGCGCTGCGACACGCGTGCGGCCTGTTGCATGGAGTGGGTCACGATCACGATGCAGTAGCGGCTGCGCAGATCGTCGATCAGCTCTTCGATACGCGCCGTGGCGATCGGATCGAGGGCCGAGCAGGGCTCGTCCATCAGGATCACTTCCGGCTGCACGGCAATGGCGCGCGCGATGCACAGGCGCTGCTGCTGGCCGCCCGAAAGGCTGGTGCCCGGCGCGGTGAGGCGGTCCTTCACCTCTTCCCAGAGGCCGGCGCGGCGCAGGCTCTTCTCGACGATGGCATCGAGGTCTTCGCGGCCATTGGCGAGGCCGTGGATGCGCGGGCCGTAGGCGATGTTATCGTAGATCGATTTCGGGAAAGGGTTCGGCTTCTGGAACACCATGCCGACGCGCGAGCGCAGCAGCACGGGATCAACATCCTCATCGTTGATGTTTTCGCCGTCCATCAGGATCTCGCCTTCGACGCGGCAGTTCTCGATGGTGTCGTTCATCCGGTTGAGGCAGCGCAGGAAGGTGGACTTGCCGCAGCCCGAAGGGCCGATCAGAGCCGTCACAGCCCGGTCCGGGAAGCTCATCGACACATCATGGATCGCCTGCGCCTGGCCGTAGAACACCTTGATGTTCCGGCAATCTATGCGCTGGGCGCCGTCTGCGCTGCGCGGGAGTGTGAGCGTATCGTCCATCATCGCGGGCGTTCCCTGGGTCGTATCCATCACCATCTCCGTTCGTACTTGCGCCGCAGGAATACCACGAGGCCGTTCATAACCAAAAGGAAGGCTAGAAGGATGATGATCATCGCTGACGTCAGCGGCTCCCAGGCCCGTTCGGCATTGTTCGACCAGCTGAAGATCAGCACCGGCATCACGGTCGACTCATCGGCCGGGCTGCGCGGTACGTCGCCGACGAAGGCCACCATGCCGATCAGCAGCAGCGGCGCCGTCTCGCCAAGCGCGCGGGCCATGCCAAGGATGGCGCCTGTCAGGATGCCCGGCGCTGCCAGCGGCACGACATGGTGGAACACGGTCTGCATCTGCGACGCGCCGACTGCCAGCGCGCCGGAACGCACCGAGGGAGGCACTGCCTTCAGCGCAGCGCGCGAGGCGATGATCACCACCGGGAACGTCATCAGGGCCAGCACCAACCCGCCAACCAGCGGCGCAGAACGCGGCATCCCGAGGAAGTTGATATAGAGCGCCGCGCCCAGCAGGCCGAACACGATGGACGGTACGGCGGCGAGGTTGTTGATGTTAACTTCGATGAATTCGGTCAGCCGGTTGCGCGGAGCGAATTCTTCCAGATACACCGCCGCCAGGATGCCGATCGGCATGGCCACCAGCGCGGTGATCAGCATCGTCAGCAACGAGCCGACGATCGCGGCGAGGCCGCCTGCAAGCTCGGGATACGTGCTGTCGGAATTGGTCAGCAGCGTCCAGCGGGGCACCCGGTCCACCCGGCCCATTTCCCTGAGCGCGAGAACCCAGGCGAT
>CALGEF010000466.1 GCA_937881755.1 uncultured Acidobacteriota bacterium | reverse complement strand
GCGCGCAGGGCGGGGCCGGGGCCGGCGCGGTTGAGGAAGACAGTGTCGGTGGAGTCGGCGCTGATGATCGCGTCCTTCCAGTTGGCGTGCACCGGGCTTTCAGCGGCGGAGAGAATGCGGGTGCCCATCAGCACGCCCTCCGCGCCGAGGGCGAAGGCGGCCGCCATCGTGCGCCCGTCCATGATGCCGCCGGCGGCGACGACCGGCACGGAGACTTTCTCGCAGACCTGCGGGATCAGCACCATCGAGGCGACATCCTTCGGGTTCTTGAAGCCGCCGCCTTCGCCGCCTTCGACGATCAGGCCGTCTACGCCTGCCTCGATGGCGCGCAGCGCCCCGGCAAGGGAGGGGACAACATGGAAGACGGTGAGGCCGGCTTCCTTCAGCATGCCGGTATATTTCATCGGGTCGCCGGCGGAGGTGGTCACGAACTTGATGCCCTCGTCGATGATGAACTGGACGATGTTCGGATCGCGCACGAAGGCCTGCGCGACGTTCACGCCGAAAGGCTTCGCGGTGAGCGTCTTCATCTTCTTGATTTCGCCGCGGATCGCGTCGAGCTCGCCGGACGAGGTCTCGATAATGCCCATGCCGCCCGCGTTGGAGACGGCGCAGGAGAGTTGCGACCGGGCAATCCAGCCCATGGCGGCCTGGATGATCGGCTTTTCGATCCCGAGCATGTCGGTGATCCGGGTTTTCACGGGCGCTGCGGGCATGGGTTCCTCCGGCGGTTTTCTTATCGAATGACCTAGAATGCCCTGACGCAACGGGAGGCAAGGGGGGCGTCAGTGCCCGCGCGGCACCGGGATGTCGTACAGGGCGGCGAAGTGGCGGGCGATCAGGCGGGCGGAGGGCAGGTAGGCGTGGCCGTTGGCCTCGGCGTAGGTGACGCCTTCGGCGCGGGGGCTGCCCGCGTGCAGCACCAGGGTCGGGGCATTGTGGCGCCCGTCGCCCAGCAGCGCCGTGATCGGCGCCCGCGGATGCTCTATGCCGACATAGCCGATCTCGAGCGCCTCCTTCAGCGCCGGGAACCAGGAGAGCACGCCCCAGAGTTCGGCGCATTCCGGACAGAACTCGCGCTGTCCATTGGCGGCAAAGCCGGGCGGCAGGAGGAATAGGGTGTCGCGGGGCATCGGGCGTCCTTCGGCTGATTCGTTGTCCTAGCGCGGGGCGGCGCGGCGGTCATCCCCCGTGACTTTGCCAACGGGCAGGTTAGGTTGGAAGCCGGAAACCGGCTGGAGGACACCATGAGCGCAAATTACGACATCACGCAGGACAAGTGGGAGCGGTTTACCTTCGAACGGAAGGAGCGTGTACTGACAGCTTTCATCACCTCGACGCACCCCGTGAACGGCGTCGACGAAAAGATGCACACCGAACTGGCGCTGATCTTCAATTGCCTGCAGCGCGACTCGGAAAGCGACCTGATCATCCTGTCGGCCAAGGGCCGTGCCTTC
>CALGEF010000465.1 GCA_937881755.1 uncultured Acidobacteriota bacterium | reverse complement strand
TGTCGACCTTCAGGCCTGGATCCGGGAAAAGATGGATGATGATCGGCGCGCGTCGGTATCAGCCGAGCAGTTTTTCAAGACGTTTCCGCTGGTCGGCATGTTTTTCCGGATTTGTACGGCGTAGTTCCAGAATGTTTCGAAGTTTCCACTGCACCGCGGGCAGTGCGGCCGCGGAAGGTAGACCGATGGCCTCGAAGTCTGGTGCGCCGTTCACAAGCGTAAGCAGGAACTGCGCGGCGTTGTGGTTTAGCCTCGACTGGACATCCTGAATAAGCCTGACGCGCACGGCCTCCAGATCAGCTATGGTGACCGCATCGCCGGTCATGCCGGAGAATTCTGTCTCGAACATGTCGCCCAGCGGCAACAGGTTCGGGTCCAGCAATTGATGCGGCGGCCGGTTTGAACTCGCCGACATAGACAAGGAAGGCGCGGAAAAGATCGTCCGTGATACCCTCATGCTCATAGAGGAGCTTCACATCAAACAGATCGCGCGGATGCTGACGGTGGAGCGCTGCATGGAGCTTGCCAGCATAAAGGTCCTCGAATGCGACAAGCCTTGTTTCAGCAAAACCGAAATCATCTTCGACAACGGACGACACGCGTTTCATTTCCGGCTCGAAGACAACCCCGCGGGTCACCGGAGAGGTCTCGACCTTGACGGTTGCTAAGCCGCGTTGAAACAGCACCCGTGTTGAGCCGCCGCCGCCGCCGGCGATCCGAGTTGATGTTACGCCACGCGTCTTTGAGCCTGCTCTGCCAATGCGGTCCATTGCGTCGTCAATGTCCGCAAGGGATTGCGCCCTGTCTTTGATCGGCAGAAAGGTCAGATCAATGTCGACGGAAAGACGCGGAAGGTCTCGGTAGAACAGGTTTATCGCCGTGCCGCCTTTCAGGGCGAAGTCTTCTTCCGCCGCTATGGCCGGCAGAATATCGACCAGCAACCTCACCTGATCCGCATATCGCTCACGCGCCATCGCCCGCCTCCTTCTCCGGCATCAGTTCAGACGGCACGGAGATCTTGTAACGTGGGTGAAACTGACCTTTTGCGAACAAGGCGCGCGGCCCGGCACCGAGATCGAACCGCTCAGGCGAGACATGCTGCCGCCAGGCGTGTCCGTGCTTGTCAGCAAAAACGAAGAAGAGGCGTTTAACCTTTATGCTTGTGCAGGACGCCAGGAGCTTTTCCAGGTGGCGGGGGCGCGCAGACGCCAATCCTTCAAACGCTTTATCGACGATATGAACGCTCTCATGCCTCGGCAGTTCGTCCAGCAGTTCAAGGATTGCGCGTTCCGGCGTTGAAGAGGACAGAGAGCCAACAGGCGAGTCGACTTTCGTTATCTCCTCATGTGCCCTCAGGTCGAACAGCTTGTCGCTGTGGAGACGAAAGCGCTCAGCGCCTTCCAGCCGCTTGAGCCAGGTTGGATGATTTTCGCCATAAAGATGGATGACCTGTTCGTCGCGCATAGGCAGGTAGTGGACAAAGCCCTGCGCCTCCAGCGCTGTCCGCCCGCCGATTACGGATGTATAGTTCATGACCTGCTGCAGCGAGCGCACAACCAGCCGCCAGTCCTCGCGGGTAGCATCGGGATCTGGGCGTCGGTAAAGCCCTCGCACGACGGGTTCGAGCCAGCCGCTGTTTATGTATTTGTGGGCGAGCATACGCGTCACACCATGACGCTCTAAGGTTGGCGTATCAACCAGTCGCCCCGGCAATACGGCCTCCAGAAGCCATTTTAGCTTTGTTTCGTTCTGTCGCCTCATAGTATACAAAATAGCAGATTTTCGAAATTCAACAAGTCAAACGCTTTGAAAATTCCTTTTATTGTAAACTGTAAGGATACAAAAACACAAACATTCACAAGGCCGCTAAGCAAGGCGATACCAGCCTACCGCCAGCAGTCTCCTGGCTTCAGTCACAGAAATACGCATGGCACGTCAAACCTAGGGGGGTGTTTCGGCTTCCAATGGATAGGTCAACTGATCTTCAGTTTTCAGCAGGGCGCAATACTGAAGGCCCTGCGCGGCAGTTTACCGGGCGGGCACTGCAAGAACCTGTTTCTGCG
>CALGEF010000464.1 GCA_937881755.1 uncultured Acidobacteriota bacterium | reverse complement strand
CTTCCGTAGACGGATCACTGCACGCAGGGCCTTGGTGTCGAAGCCGATGGCTTTTGCCTCGCCGTAGACTTCCTTGATCTGCTCGGCGACCTCTTTCTTTTCCTCTTCCAGTCGCTCGATCTTGGCGACGGTCTGGCGAAGTTTTTCCCGGGTGGTTTCGTCGATCTTGGTGATCTCGGCATTGTCGGCCATGGCGGGTCCTTTCCGGGGTTTTCAGGCGAAGGCGAGGCTCTTAGCGGGTCTCTTCGGCAAGCGCCAGACGCCGGATTGCCTCTGCCACCGCTTCGCCCTCTCCGTGATGCGGCATGTGGCCTTCATGCGGCAGGGCCACCAGTTCCACGCTCACCTGTTTCTTGAGTTCGCCGACATGCAGCTTCGGCGAGAGCACGGTGTCCTGGCTGCCGGAGAACACGGTGATCGGCACCTTGAGTTCCGGGTAGCGCGCCGACTGGGCGGCGAGTTCGTCCTGCAGGAATTTCACGTCGCGCGCATTGGCGCGGAAGTTTGCCGGACGAAACAGCAGTCCGATCGCGGAATTCTCGAAATAGCCCTCCGGCGCCGGCGCCGGCCGGAACACGCTGCCGATCCCGCTGCGCACCTGCGTCGGGCCGACGAGGGGCAGCAGCTGGCTGAACGCCGTGCCGAGCAGCGGCGGGGCGGCGAGATTGTTGTACCAGGTCGTGCCGCCAGCGCCCCAGTCATGCGTCACCGGCGCCAGCAGCACGAGGCCGGAGACGAGGTCCGGCCGGTCGAGTGCAAGGCGCAGCGCCACCGCGCCGCCGAAGGAGTGGCCGACGATCACAGCCTTTTCGCCAGCGGCGAGCGCGTCCAGAACGCCTGCCATCTGGCGTGCCTGCAGCCCCAGCTGCTCGGCGCCGTCGAAGCGTGCCGAATGGCCATGGCCCGGGCGGTCCGCCATCAGGATACGCATGTCCGTGTCGAGGCGCGGCGCCAGTGTCCAGGTGAACTCGCGCGCATTGGCGCTGGCGCCGTGGATCATCAGCACGACCGGGCCTGCGGCGCCCTGCTTCAGCACGTGCACGTCGCGCCCGTCCACCGGGACCAGGGTGCCGTTTGCAGGGTAGGCCTGCTCGACGCGGGACGTATACGCTATGCTGGTCACGCACGCGCCAAGCCCGAGCGCGCAAACCGCCGCTGCCATCACCGTCAACATGCGTTTCAAAGCTCCTGTCAAAGCTCCTGGCCCTCGGCCTGCTTGGCGAGCCGGTCGGCCGCAAAGCGGGCCTGCGGCATGAGGGGATAGATGGCGAGCGCCTCGCGGTAGCTGGAGAGCGCTTGCTTGTCGCCGCCCAGCGACTCCAGGATCACGCCCATCCCGAGCCAGGCCCCGAAATGGCGCGGCTCCAGCTTCAGGGCCTCGTTGAGGTCACGGAAGGCTTCCGGGTAGTTCTCCTGCATCAGGAAAAGGCCGGCGCGGCGATGGTAGGCCTCGGCATAATCCGGCTTCAGCAGGATCACCCGGTCGAGCAGTTCGTGCGCGGTAGCGGTATCCTCGGCCTCCAGCGCTTCCAGTGTCCGCTGCATCAGCAGGTCAACCGTCGCCGATCCGGATTCCATCCAGGTCGCCCAGATGTCGGCGGCGACATCGGCGGCCTCGGCTTCCTCAGTCGCGGCCTTCAGTTTGGCGAACATCTCCTCTGTCGGCGCCGCTTGGGCAGCCGGCGCAAGCCAGATCAGGGCGGCAGGGAGGAGACGCTTCAGCATGCGCGCAATATGGCGCGGCGCCACCCCTGCGGCAACGCCCGCACTCAGACCCTAGAGAAGTCCTTCAAGGATCAGTGCCCGCTCAAGCCCCGCAGCGCCCCGGAAAAGGTGGGTCCGGAAGCCGAGGGCATCGGCGGTGGCGACATTTTTCGGCACGTCGTCGATGA
>CALGEF010000463.1 GCA_937881755.1 uncultured Acidobacteriota bacterium | reverse complement strand
GCCGACGAGAGTATGCATCTCGTCGATGAACAGGATCACGCCGCCTTCGGCCTGCGTCACTTCTGTGAGCACGGCCTTCAGCCGCTCCTCGAACTCGCCGCGGAATTTTGCGCCCGCAATCAGCGCGCCCATGTCGAGGGCGAGCAGGCGTTTTCCCTTCAGGCTTTCCGGGACGTCACCATTGACGATACGTAGCGCGAGGCCTTCGGCAATCGCCGTCTTGCCAACACCGGGCTCACCGATCAGCACGGGGTTGTTCTTCGAGCGGCGCGAGAGAACCTGGATCGCGCGGCGGATTTCCTCGTCGCGCCCGATCACCGGATCAAGTTTGCCTTCGCGCGCATCCTTCGTCAGGTCGCGCGCGTATTTCTTCAGGGCCTCATAGCCTTCCTCGGCATTCTGGCTGTCAGCCGTGCGGCCCTGACGCAGCTGCGCGATGGCACCCTCAAGTCCCTTCGGCGTGACGCCCGCTGCCTTCAGCGCTTCTGCCGCGGGATCACCGGACAGTCCGGCGATCGCCAGCAGCAAACGCTCCACCGTCACGAACGCATCGCCCGCTTTCTTGGCGCCGGCTTCGGCTTCCTGGAAAAATCTGGCGCCGGACTGTTCAAGCCGCAGTCCGCCGGCGCCCGCGCCGGACACCTTCGGCTGTTTGGCGAGCGCCGCATCGACCCCCTGCACCGCCAGTTCCGGCCGCCCGCCACTTGCACGGATCAGGTTCACGGCGAGCTGGTCGCGGTCATCAAGCAGCGCCTTGAGGATATGGGAGGGCGTCAGGACCTGATGGCCGCCGGCAAGGGCCTGCGTCTGGGCGCTCTGGATCAGGCTGCGCGCGCGTTCTGTATACTGTTCGATATTCATGGTGATGTATCCCCTTCAAAAGGCAGGTTGAGGTCTTCGTTCCGGCCCCGCTCAGCGGCGGCTGGTCTGTTGAGGGGGATTTGGGAAGGCTGCCCGCCGCGCGCAAGCGTCTGTTCGCAAATCAAATGCCATTCCGGTAAGGGCACGGCGCTGGCATGTGGTCGCAGGGTTTATACTTAGTTGCGCGTTTCATTCCCGGCGCCAGATGAATTCGCGGTCACGTTGCTGCCCGACTTCAAAGAGGCACTCGCCCACGTGGCGGAAGCCATGACGGGCATACAGTCTCTGGGCACCCGTGTTGCCGGAAAAGACACTCAGGAACAGCGCCGGGCGTCCGCGTTCCTCGACGCGCTACAGAGCCGTGTTCAAGAGAGTGCTCCCCCGTCCGCCGCCCTGTGCATTTGCGAGCAGGTAAATCCGGGAAAGTTCCAGCGCGCCCGGCGGCATGGGATCGGCCGGAAGGTGGCAGGGCCGGAGCATCGCGTAGCCGACGGCGGTCGCAGCTTCGTCCTCAAGTATCCAGAGATCAACCGCACGATCGCTGAGCCAGTCGCGGTACAAGTCCGGAGAATGGCTGGCGCCGAGAAAACTCGACAGATCCTCAGCAGTATAGAGCGCCCCGAACGTCTGCGAAAACGTCTCCCGGCCAAGCTCTGTCAACTGATCAAGATCGCCGCGATGGGCGGCCCGGATCATCGACGCACTAGTCCGTCGTCTCTGGCGCGGATACGCCTTCTTCCGGCGCCGGTTTGCGGCGGCCTCGGGACAGTGTTTTCATCACGCCGTCCGTCTCCGAAACAACTTCGGCCACCGGTTCGCGCGGCGGACGTGGTTCGCGGGGCTCTCGCGGGGCGCGCTCTTCACGGGGCGGGCGATCTTCGCTGGCGACGTCTTCTTCGCGCGGGCGGTAAGGCTTGCGCGGGCGGCGGTTCCTGTCACCGCCCTGGCGGTCACCGCGGGCCTCTGCCGGCGCGGTGTCGCTGGAGCCGGCCACCTCGTCCCGGTCATCGTCGCGGTCGATGACCCGCAGCGCGTCGGAGTCTTCCCCGTCATTGGGGCGGGCGCTCATCGGCGTCACGACTTCCGCTTCGCCCTGCTCGTCGTAACTCTGGTTCTGGTCTTCGTTACTGCCGCCGCGCGGATCGCGGTCCGGGTTGCCACGCGGGTCACGTTCGTCGCGCGAACCATTCCCGTTTCCGTTGCCATTCCCGTTGTTGTTGCGGTTCTGTTGCTGCTGGCCGCCCTGCTGCTGGTTGCGGGCGTCGGTCTGCTTGGCAACGATGCGCTGATAGTGTTCCGCATACTGGAAATAGGCCTCGGACAGGACCCGGTCCCCGCTGGTGTGGGCGTCGCGCGCATATTGCTGGTACTTCTCGAGCACCTGCTGGGCCGAACCGCGGATCTTCACATCCGGGCCGACACTTTCAAAGTGACGGTTCGGATTGTTGAAGGCGTTCTGTTGATTTCCGCCTGGGCGCCTGTTGCGACCGCGTGAGCGTTTCATGAATAGTCTTGTCCTGTGTTCGTAAACCAGCGGTCACCGGCAAGCCAAGTTTTCGAATGGTCATCTTGCTTGCAGGCGGGATTGGGGAGGGACTTATCCGTTTCCACCGAACCCGAACGAAGTCAGCATTAATTATCTGCCTCTCCGGCAGCCTGCCCCTCGCCAGAGCGTTCTACTGCGGAACGTGCCCGGCGCCAAGCGGAAAATCAGTTGGCCCGGCCAGGCGCGAGGCCCCAGACGCAGCGATCATTTCCGCCAAGATCAAGGCGGTGCCCCATTTCGGTAAACCTCGCCTCCGCCAGAAGGGCGTGCACGGCAGCGCGCTGGTCATGGCCGATTTCGAGCACAAGCGGAACGCCGCGTTTCATGTAGGTCCCGCCCAGGCGGATGATCTCCCGACAGGCTGCGAGTCCGTCCGCACCGCCATCAAGGGCGGCGGGCGGGTCGAAATCCTTCACCTCCGGCTCCAGCGATTCGATCACGTGCGTCGGAATGTAGGGCGGGTTCGAGATGATCAGGTCGGCGGTCCTCCAGCCGGTCCAGTCGCTCCATTTGCCCCCGAGAACCGAGGCGCGCGCTTCCAGCCCGCAGAGCGCGAAATTTTCCCGCGCAAGGGACGCTGCGGCAGGATCGGCTTCCACCCCTGTCCCTTCTGCGTCCGGAAGGTTGGCAAGCAAGGCCGCGAGCAGGCAGCCCGACCCCGTACCCAGATCGGCAATCTCCAGCTTGCCCTTTTCCGGCACCAGCGCCAGCGCAACCTCGACCGCGCATTCGCTGTCCGGCCGCGGGATCAGCGCGCGTGCATCGGTCTTCAGCTCCAGCCCGTAGAAGCCCGTCCAGCCAAGGATATGCTGCAGCGGCTCGCGCGCTTCCCGCCGCGTGATCGCCGCTTCAAACCGCGCCTGCACCTGGGCAGGCACCACCGCCTGCGCCGCGGTGATAAGCGCCGCGCGCGTGTCGCCGAACGCCTCGATCATCAGGAGCTGTGCATCATGGCGCGGGTTGTCGATGCCGGCGGCTCGCAGGCGTTCCGCGGCGGTACGAATC
>CALGEF010000462.1 GCA_937881755.1 uncultured Acidobacteriota bacterium | reverse complement strand
CGCTGACCTATCCGGTCTGGCATCCCGGCGGGGCGGGCATGGCGGCGTTTTCCGCGGTGACCGCCATCGTCATCAGCCATGTCTCGGCCAAGATGATCATGCGGACGTGAGCCATGCGCACGCGCACAGGCGGCCCTTGGGGCCGTCAGTTTTCTGACAAGACAGCGGAGGTTTCGATGATCACCACCACCACCCCCTCCGTAGAGGGTCGCCGCATCACCGCCTATCATGGTATCGGCCTCGGGCACGGCCGTGACGGTGGCCTGACGGCAATGCAGGCGCTCAGGCTCTACTGGTGGAAGGAAAGGGTCAACTTCGGCGACCGGCTGTCGCGCGACGTGGTCCAGCACTCCGCGGGTCGCCCCGTCGTCTGGGCGCCACCGGAAGAGGCGGAGATTTTTGACGTGGGCGGCCAGATGCAGCGCGTGCGTCATGCCTCTACAAGCGTGCGCCGGGGCGGATCCGGCCGGTGGTCTGGGGCACGGGAATGCTGACGCCGGTGCGCAACGAGTTCCTGCCCCAAGTGACGGTGGCCGCCGTGCGCGGGCCGCTGACGGCGGCATTGCTGGAAATCGCGGTGCCGCTGGGCGACCCTGGGCTGCTGGTGTCCGACCTCCTTGACTCGCGCCCCGAACCGGACGGACGCATCGGCATTGTGCTGCACCATAGCCAGACGATGCCGGCCGACCTTGCGGCTGCGGTTGCACGGGATGCGCGGTTTCGGGTGATCGACGTCGCGGACGAGGATCACATGGGCGTCGTGGCGGCGATTGCGGCCTGCGCGCATGTCTATTCGTCCAGCCTGCACGGGCTGATCGTGGCCGATGCCTTCGGCGTGCCAAGCACCTGGCTGGACGTGCAGGGCATCCACAAGAGTGCCGCCTTCAAGTTCTATGACTATGCGCTGAGCATTGGCCGGTTGCTGAATGCCCCGATGCCGCTGGACGCGATACTGGAGCATGCGGCAGGCCTGCCCGACCGGTTCGAGACGATAGCCCATCTGGCGACCGTCGGCCGGGTGCGCGAGGGGCTGTGCGCGGCCTTTCCGGCCGAGATCATGGCGCAGGCTGCCTGACTGGAATGGACTGTCGATGAGCATGGAACCCCAGCCCGAGTTGATTGCGCCTGTCCATGACGGGGAGCCCGGTTCAGCCCCGGGAACGCTGTCGCGGCTGGCCCAGCGCGTGCTGGCCAAGACGCAGCTTTTCGTGACGCCACCCGGTACCAGTGTGGTGCGCGCCATTATCGGCGGCGGGCCGGTGTTCTTCACCGTGGCAAACCCCGACGACCGCATCCAGCGCAAGCACATGCGCGGCAAGTTCTACGAGCCGGTCGAGCTTGATCTGATCGCAGCGCATTTTACCGCCGGGGGTGTGTTCTGCGATGTGGGCGCCAACGTGGGCAACCATTCGCTTTATGCCTTGCTGCGGCTCGGTGCAGCACGGGTGATCCCGTTCGAGCCGAACCCGGCAGCCTATGAACTTTACCTGTCGAACATGGTGCTGAACGGCGTGCTCGACCGGATCGAGACCGGAACGCTGGGCTTTGGCCTGACCGACCGCGACGATGCGCCCGGAATGGCGCTGGCACCGCGCGAAAACAACCTTGGCGCGACGCAGCTTGTCGCGGGTGAGGAAGGGCTGATCCCGGTACGGCGGGGCGACGACCTGCTGGACGGACGGCGGATCGACTTTCTGAAGATCGACGTCGAGGGCATGGAGCTTGAGGTGCTGCGCGGCCTCGACGGGACGATCCGCACCCGCCGCCCTCCGATCTTCCTCGAGGTGGACCACCGCAACCGGCCCGGCCTGATGGGCTGGTGCGCGGGGGCAGGATACCGGCTGGCCGTCGAGGGACGCAGCTTCAAGAAGAACCAGAATCTGCTGCTGTTGCCGGATCGCGGCACTGCAGCCAACGCATGAGGACCCAGATGCTCGACATCCGCAACCTGCACGTGAAACTGGAAGAGGAGGACAAGCAGATCCTCAAGGGCGTCGATC
>CALGEF010000461.1 GCA_937881755.1 uncultured Acidobacteriota bacterium | reverse complement strand
CCTGCGGCGGAGGCGGGGGAGGCACTTCGGCCAGCCCGCCGCCTCAGGGGCCCGCTCCGCCTCCGGCGCCGCCGCCGCCAGCGCCGCCGCCTCCATCAGGTCCCTCATGGACGTCCGGGACGTTCGAGGCGGCGAGCACGTTCAAGGATCGTTGCGAAGTCGTCCGCAGCGGGCGCGACATCGAGGGCAATACTTTTCCCGACCGCGCGGGAAGCGCTCTCGAGGAGCGGTTCTGGCTGCGCTCCTGGACCAATGAGACCTACCTATGGAACACCGAAGTCACCGACCGCAACCCCGCCGATTTTGCCAATCGCCGCGATTACTTCGCCATCCTCCGCAGCTTTGCGCAGACAGCGTCCGGCAAGGAGAAGGACGACTTTCATTTCAGCGAGCCGACCACCGAAACCCTGATCCGGAGAACCGCTGCGCCGCGCGCCAGCTACGGCGCCAGCCTGCTGTCGCTTTCCGCGGCCCCGCCCCGGGATTTCCGCGTCCGTTACACCGAGCCCGGCTCACCGGCTGCTGCGGTTGCGAACGGGCAGGCCAATCTTGAGCGCGGCTCGCGCATCCTGCGGATTAACGGCATCGACTTTGTGAATGCCACATCACAATCTGACGTAGACCAGTTGAATGCGGCGCTGTTTCCGTCAGCTGCTGGCGTGGCGACCACTTTCACCGTTCAGGACGCCGACGGCGCGCAGCGCACGGTGACGCTGACATCGGAAAACCTCTCGCCAAAGCCGGTGAACCGGACCTCGGTTATCAGCACATCCTCGGGAAATGTCGGTTACATCGTCTTCAATACCTTCAGCCCGTTCGTGAGTGAACGCGAGATCGTGGATGCAATGACGCAGATGAGCTCCGCCGGCGTCAGTGACCTGGTCCTCGACCTGCGATACAACGGAGGCGGGCTGCTCGCCGTAGCCTCCCAGCTCGGCTTCATGGTCGCGGGCGACACCCGTACACGCAACAATGATTTCGAGCGGCTGCGATTCAATGCGGCGGCCGGCAATCGAAATCCTGTAACCGGCAGCGTGAACCAGCCCATTCCGTTCTACACGACCGGCCTGGGCTTTTCCGTGCCCAACAGTACATCGCTGCCCGCGCTCAACCTGCCGCGCGTTTTCGTCCTCACGACCGCGTCCACCTGCAGCGCCAGCGAAGCTGTGATCAACGGGCTGCGCGGGGTCGGTGTTGAAGTCATCCAGATTGGTAACACCACCTGCGGGAAACCGTTCGGTTTCTACCCTCAGGACAACTGCGGCGAGACCTATTACACAATCCAGTTTCAGGGCGTGAACACGCTCGGGTTCGGTGACTATGCCGACGGCTTCATTCCGAACAATTCCACCGCCAGTTTCGGCGTCCGCCTTCCGGGCTGTTCGGTCGCCGATGATCTCACCCGGGAGCTGGGTGACCCGAACGAGGGCCTGCTGTCGGCGGCGCTGACCTATCGCAGCTCGTTTTCGTGTCCGACCACCACGGCGGCACGGGCAGCACGTGCCCCTGATCCGGAAAGCAGTGTCAAAGGCCCGGCCATCGACCTGCCGCGGCCAGAGGTCATGGAGATCAACCGCGACATGTCGACCCCGCCGCAGCGCTGAAGCAGCGGCCGGAACAAAGGAACGCCGCAATGCACCGATGGATCATCCTGTCTGCCCTTGCCCCCCTGGCTGCCTGCGAGGCGGAACCGCAACTGGCGACCCTTACTGAGGCGTCGCCTGAAACCGTCGAAGCCCTGACAGGTGTCCTTGCGGCAGCCCTTGGCCGGGCCAGCATCCAGCTGGGCCCGGGCGACCCGTCCCTTGAGCCGGTGGTCTCGGTCCTGCCGCCGCAGCCCGGGCCGATGGAGGGAAACAGCCCTGCGATGCCGGCCCTCTTCGACATCGTGCTCGTTGAGGGCGATTGCTATGTGCGGGCACACAGCGATGGCGCGCTGCATCTGCTGGCGGGGCTCTCCTGCGTCCCGGCCGGATAGGCGTCTCAGGCTCCTTCGGACAACCGCCGCACCACACCCGCCGCCAGCCGCTCCCCCAGTTCCGGCCCCTCGATGGGGTAGAGGTACGGCTCGATCACTTCCAGTTCCATCAGCAGCAGCCCGCCGTCCGCGCCGCGCAGCATGTCGACCCGGCCATAGAGCGGGGGCTCATCCAGCGTGCCTATGATCGCGCGCGCCGCGGCAAGGTCTTCTGCCGACGGATCAATCTTCTCCTCGCGCCCGCCATAGGTAGACTGGATGCGGTAATCGCCCGGCTGCGCGCGTTTGATAAGCGCGTGGCAGAAGTCGCCGTCGATGAAAATGAAGGAGAGTTCGCCCTCGGTCTGGATCATCGGCAGGAAAGGCTGCGCCATCATGGCATGCGCCATTGCGGGGACCGGCTCGCCGCGTTTCACCCGGTGCTGGTCCTTCGCGCCCGCGCCGACCTGGCGCTTGAACACGACATCATCCGCGCCGAGGGTATCGAAGGCCGCCTTCGCCGCCGCCTCGCTGCAATCGTCCAGCCAGAGCGTCGCGATCAGTCTGGCCCCCTTGGCCTCCAGCTCCCGCAGGTAGGTCTTGCGGCTGTTCCAGCGCACCAGCGCTGAGCCATTGAACAGGCGCGTTTGCCCCTCGATGCGCTCCAGTGCCGTGAGGAACTCATCCAGCCGGTCCCAATAGTCCCAGGTCGTGCCGATGATGGCCGCCTCAAAGGCGCTCCAGTCGGCCTCGCGATTGTCCCAGGCCACGTCCTCGACGCGGTACCCGCGCGCCTCGAAGGGCCCGCGCAGCGCGTCCATCATGTTGTCATGCTCGAACGCATCGGTGCGGCGGATGGGCGAGCCGGGCAGGGTGACGCGGCTGGCGAGATAGGCGATCTTTTTCATGGCCGCGCCTCTAACCGCCTCCGGGCCTTGTGTCCACGGGCGCGCTCTGGCAAGGCGCGCAGTAGCCGCGGGCTTCCAGGGATACAGCAGACATGAGCAGCTCAAAATTCGATGTAGTGGGTCTCGGCAACGCCATCGTAGACGTGCTGTCGCGGGCCGATGACGCCTTCCTGGCGCAGCACGCCATCGCCAAGGATGCGATGAGCCTCATCGAGGAACCGCGAGCCGAATTTCTGACGGCCCATGCCCTCAATCCCGTGATTACCTCCGGCGGATCCGGCGCCAACACGATTGCCGGCCTTGCCAGCTTCGGCGCCTCAGCCGGCTATATTGGCAGGATTGCTGACGATGACCTGGGCCACCAGTTCATGCGCGAGATGATGGCGAGCGGCGTGCCCTTCCACACCCGTCCGCTGACGGACGGACCGGCGACTGCGCGCTCCATCATCTTCGTCACCGATGACGGCCACCGCAGCATGAACACTTTCCTCGGCGCGTCCGTTCTCTTCTCGAAAGACGACGTCGATGCCCAGATGATTCGTGACGGGAGCATCCTTTATCTGGAGGGTTACCTGTTCGACAGGGACGAGGCCAAGGCCGCGTTTGTGCAC
>CALGEF010000460.1 GCA_937881755.1 uncultured Acidobacteriota bacterium | reverse complement strand
CGCAGGAAGACGTCGAAGGCCCGGCCCGCGTCTTCCTGATCGATGACAACCCGCCCACCTCGGCGCGTATCGCTACGCTGCTGCGCGAGGATGGCCACAAGGTCGTGACGCTGCTCGAATCCGGCAAGATGGGCGATCTGGCCAGGGAGCGCACGGATGTGCTGCTCGTCTCGCTCCTGTCGAAAAGCTTCGACCCGCTGAAACTCTGCGCCCACTTCAAGACGAATGATGTGACCCGCGCCGTGTCGATCCTGCTGATCTGCGATCCGCTGGAGCGCGCCAGGGCTGTCAGGGGTCTGGAGATCGGCGCCAGCGACATAATCATGGCGCCGGTGGACACTCAGGAACTGCTCGCCCGGATCCGCACCCAGACACACCGCACCCGCTATGTCGAAATCCTGCGCGGGCGCGTCGACCGCGGCCTGGAGCTGTCGGTTATTGACCAGCTCACCGGTCTCTACAATCGCCGCTACATGACCAGCCAGCTGCAGCAATACATGCACCGCGCGGTGACGGACGGAAAGCCGCTCTCGGTGATGATGCTCGACATCGACCATTTCAAGCCGGTCAATGACACCCATGGCCACCGGGCCGGAGACGAAGTGTTGCAGGCGCTGGCGGACCGCCTGCGCCATAACATCCGCCCGATGGATGTCGCCTGCCGGCCGGGCGGGGAAGAGTTCCTCGTCATTCTGCCGGAGACGCCGGGCGAACTCGCCTGCGCCGCGGCCGAGCGCGTCCGCAGGGCCGTCGCCGCAGACCCTTTCAAGGTGCTCAGCGAGACGCGCGAGATTGCCGTGACCGTCAGTGCCGGGGTCTCCAGCCTGCTGGGCAAGGACGACACGATGGCGGAGCTTCTGAACCGCGCCGATACCGCACTCTACCAGGCAAAATCCGCCGGCCGCAACCGGGTCAAAAGCATCGCCGCCTGATTGACACCCCGCCGCGCCCGCGCGACAGGCGGACATGACCTTGCAGCCCGGCGGCCCGAACCATGTCTGACCGTTTCGCGGCGTTCCGGCACTCTTCCTACACCCGGTACTTCTTCTCCCGGTTCCTGACGTCCTTCGGGGCGCAGGTCGTCTCGGTATCTGTCGCCTGGCAGATGTATGACGAGACGCGCAACCCGGCGCTGCTTGGCTGGATCGGACTTGTACAGTTCCTGCCCGCCTTGCTGCTCGTCGTCGTCACTGGCAACGCGGCGGACCGGCTTGGCCGCCGCCTCGTCATGGGCTGCGGCGCGCTGGTGATGATGAGCTGCGCGGCCAGCATCCTGATGCTGGTGCTGGCCGGCAACTTCAATCCCATGCTGGTGCTCGCCATCCTCACCCTGTTCGGCACCGCCCGCGCCTTCTATGGCCCCGCTGCGACCAGCCTCGCGGTCAACCTCGTGCCGCGCGAAGATTTCCCGAACGCGGTCAGCTGGATCACGTCGTCCTGGCAGATGGCGACGATTGGCGGCCCGGTGATCGGCTCGCTTCTCTACGGCCTTGCGCCGGAGGCGGCCTATGGCACCGCCACCTGCCTTTTCATCGCGGCGGCCGCCCTGATCTTCTCCATTCCTAGGCCCAACCAGATCGTCTCCCGCGAGCCGCCGACGCTCGCCAGCATCCTCGGCGGCTTCAGCTATATCTGGAACAACAAGGTGGTCCTGGGCGCCGTCTCGCTCGATCTGTTTGCTGTTCTGCTGGGCGGCGCCGTCGCCCTGATGCCGATCTATGCGCGCGATATCCTGCAGGTCGGCGAACTCGGCCTCGGCCTGCTGCGGGCCGCTCCGGGCATCGGGGCGATCATCGCCATCGCCCTGATCACGGCGGTCCCGATCCGCGATCATGCCGGCTGGATCCTGCTGGCCGCGGTCGCGATGTTCGGGCTGGCGACCGCCGTGTTCGGCGCCTCGACGCTGGCCTGGGTCTCGATCCTCGCTCTGATGTGCGTTGGCGGGTTCGACATGGTGTCGGTCTATGTCCGCGAGATCATCCTGCAGCTCTGGACGCCCGACGCGGTGCGCGGCCGGGTGAATGCGGTGAACTCGATCTTCGTCGGGGCGTCCAACGAGCTGGGCGAGACACGCGCCGGGTTCATGGCCGCCGTCGCGGGGCCGGTCTTCACGGTCGTCGCGGGCGGCTTCGCAGCGATGGGAATTGCGGCTGTTTCGATACTGATTTTTCCCCAGCTGAGAAAAATCCGAACCCTGGACGAACAGGACAACAAGAACACGAAGGCCCTTTGAATGCAAAAAACCCGCGCCGAAGTGGCGCGGGTTTTCAAAAACGTATCAGGGCGCAGATCTTACTTGATCTTGCCTTCCTTGAAATCAACGTGCTTTTTCGCAACCGGATCATATTTCCGCTTCACCATTTTCTCCGTCATGGTGCGCGGATTTTTCTTCGTCACGTAGAAAAATCCCGTATCAGCCGTCGAATTGAGGCGAATCTTGATCGTGGCGGGTTTGGCCATGGGGTGGCCCTTCTCGAATAGGGTTGAAACCGGAAACCGGGCTTATTGACGAGGTGGGGCCGGCAAGTCAAGCGGTCAAAGCCGGTCGGTGGCGTGCCCGCCCCGGCTCCAGCGCAGGAAGGGCGGGCCCTGGACTGTGCCGGGCTTGTCCAGCCGCTCGCCGATCTCGCCCAGCATGAAGCGGGTGACGGAGGGCAGGTCGAGCTTCAGGGCGTCTGCCAGGGTCACCCATTGCAGGTCTGACAGCTCGGCGCCGTCGACCGGTGGGCGCTCGTCGATCAGCGCCCGTTCCGCCTCGGCCATGAAGAAGCGGGCATCGAAGCGTTTCGGCCGGTAGGGCGGGGTGACGGCCCGGCCGATGAAGACCAGCGGCGAGAGGACCGGGGCAATCTGCATCCTGTGGAATTCTTCCCAGCCCGGCGGCGGCGCGCCCGGCATCTCGCCGGAGCGGCCAACGATCAGCCCGGTCTCCTCGAACGTCTCGCGGATGGCGGTGAGCGCGAACGCGCGGGGCGCGCGGCGGGACTGCACGCGCAGCTTCGCCTCGACCTCGGGATGCAATTCTTCCGAAGCGGCGGCCTTGCCGTCCTTCGGATCGACGCGGCCGCCGGGGAAGACGTACTTGTCCGGCATGAATGTGTTGGTGCCCGCCCGCTTGCCCATCAGCACGCGGGGCTGGGTCTGGTCGCGGCGCACGAGGATCAGCGTCGCGGCGTCGCGCGGCCGGGGGCTCGGCACGCCTTTGATGACGACGTCGCCGTCTTCTTCTTTATCGTAAGCGCGTTTCAGCATGGCGGACACTTTCGATGCCAATTCGGCGAAAGCAAGACGGACCGGGGCATGACGCAGCGTCACGCCCGGATCCGTTCAACCGCACGAATGCAGGCAAAGAGTGGATTGCGGACAGAAGCTACCGGCGCTTCTTCTTCCCGGCGCCGGGGGGCAAGGTGCGCTTGTTGAATTTCGGCTTGCCGCGCCGGGGCGGGCCGCCGCCTGCGCGGTGTGTGCGCGAGCCATCCGAGTCGCGGCTGATCGCCTTGCGGGCGGCGTTGCGGCCGGCGGGGGCAGGCAGG
>CALGEF010000459.1 GCA_937881755.1 uncultured Acidobacteriota bacterium | reverse complement strand
ACATAGATCGCGTTCGAATGCAGCGCGGCAAGGTCCAGCACACCGGTGCCGATATTGCCGCCGACGCGTACATCGCGTCCGGCTTCCTTGAGGATGTGGCCGATCAGCGTCGTAGTGGTCGACTTGCCATTGGTGCCCGTGATGCCGACGACTTTCGGACGGCCACGCTCCGGCAGCGCCTGCACGGCGCGGGCGAACAGTTCCATATCGCCGATCACCGGCACGCCGGTCATCTCCGCCATGCGCACGAGGCGGTGCGGCTGCGGGAACTTGTAGGGAATGCCGGGCGACAGGACCAGCGCGGCAAATGTCTGCCAGTCGCGCTTGTTGATGTCCGACAGGGCGATCCCCGCCGCTTCAGCCCTGGCGCGGGTCTCCTCGTTATCGTCCCACGCATGGACGCGCGCGCCGCCGGCCTTAAGGGCCAGCGCCGCGCTGAGACCTGTGCGGCCCAGGCCGTACACAGCAACGTCTCGTCCAGCGTATTCGGTAATCCGGATCATCGCGCGCGCTTCACCTCAGCTTCAGGGTGGCAAGGCCCGCGAGGGCGAAGAGGACGGAAAGGATCCAGAACCGGACGACGACGCGCGTCTCCGGCCAGTTTTTCTTCTGGAAGTGATGGTGCAGCGGGGCCATCAGGAAGATGCGTTTGCCCTCCCCGGTCAGGCGTTTGGTGATCTTGAACCAGCCGATCTGGGTCAGCACCGAAACCGCCTCGATCACGAACAGGCCGCCGATCACCACCAGCGCGAACTCGTGCTTGGTCGCCACGGCGACCACACCGAGCATGCCGCCGAGACCCAGCGAACCGGTATCGCCCATGAAGACCTTGGCGGGGTAGGCATTGTACCAGAGGAAGCCCATGCCCGCGCCGATCATCGCGCCGAGCACGACGGCGAGCTCTCCGGCGCCCGGCGCAAACTGGATGCCGAGATACTGCGCGAACACGAAGTTGCCGGTGAGATAGGCGATCATCGCATAGGCGGCGGCCGCAAAGGTCATCGGCACGATCGCGAGGCCGTCGAGCCCGTCCGTGAAATTCACGGCATTGGCTGCGCCGACGATCACGATCATGCCAAACAGGATGAAGAAGCCCCCGAGCGGGAGGAAGTAATTGTTGACGAACGGCACCGCGACGCCGCCCGAGAAATCCGGGTCGGCCGGTTCGACCGAGGTCGGCGGCGCCAGCGTCGCGATCCATTCGGCGAGCGGATTGAGCGGGCCCCACTGGGCATGACCTGCCGGCGTATGTGCGCCGTGCAGGCCCATGATGAACGCGCAGGCGAGGGCGGCAATCGCGAACCCGGCGATCAGGCGAACGCCGGCAGAGACACCGTCCGTCGATTGCTTGGTGACCTTGGCATAGTCATCCATGAAACCGAGAAAGGCATACGAGAAGGTGACGAACAGCGTGACGCACACATAGGGGTTCTGCAGGTTGCCCCACAGCGCGACACCGACGATCAGGCCGAGCCAGATCAGCAGGCCGCCCATCGTCGGCGTGCCCTTCTTCGACATCTGCGCTTCCAGCGACAGGTCGCGGATCGGCTGCCCCTTGCCCTGGCGCGCGCGCAGCGTGTTGATCATCCAGTCACCCAGCAACACGGTGATCAGGAACGCCGTCACCACCGCCGCACCGGTGCGGAACGTGATGTAGTTCAACAGATTAAAAGCACCGCTTGGCGCGGCGAGCCATTCATACAGCATCAGCTTTTCCCCGCGGGCCTTTCTGGCCCGCCATCCATCTTGCCCAATACGGCCTCCGCGCTCCATTGGCGCAAGCGGTCCGCTAACCGTCCCATCCCGGAGGCATTCGACCCTTTGATCAAGAGCAGATCGCTGTCTTTCAGTGCTTTATGCAGCTGATTCCACAAGTCATCCGCTGACGGAGCAGACGCCTGGGGCAGGCCCGGCGGAAGCGCCTCGGCAAGGCGCTGCATTTCGGGTCCGGCCAGGAAAATTCCCTCGACACCGGCCTCGACGACCGGACCGGCGAGGGCGATGTGTTCCTCGATCGAAGTCGAGCCGATTTCGCGCATGTCGCCGAGCGCGGCGAGACGGCGCCCGCCGGTGCGCTGCGCCAGTGATTGCAGAGCCGCGCGCATGCTGGCGGGGTTGGCGTTATAGGCGTCATCGATCAACGTGAACGAACCGCCACCCGGCAGGGAAAGCGTCTCCGCGGTACCGCGGCCCGGCGGCGGGGCATACCCCGACAGCGCCTCTGCGCACTCGGCGACCGAGCGTCCGGTCTGGCTGGCCGCGAGAAGGGCGGCGGCGACATTCAGCGCCCAATGCTCGCCGACCGCATTGATGGAGACTTCCGCGCTGCGCCCGACCACGTCCACGGTGATCCGGCTGATGCGGCCATCTGTTTCGTAGCCCGTGATGCGGGCCGTGGCGTCCGCCGAACGGCCGAAGGTCTCGACATTCCCGGTCGGGCAAAATTCGCGCGCGCGCGCCGCAAGGAAATCGACGAAGGCATCTTCCGCCGGCAGGATGATCGTGCCACCCGCTTCGAGACCGGCGAAGATGTCCGACTTCTCGCGCGCGATGGCCTCGACCGAGCCGAGACCTTCAAGGTGGGCCGCCGCGATACAGGTGATGATCCCGATCTGGGGGCGTACCATCTGGCTGCGCGGGGCAATCTCACCCGGCGTATTCATCCCGATCTCGAACACCGCGCGCTGCGTCTCTTCCGGCATCCGCGCCAGGGTCAGCGGCACGCCCCAGTGATTGTTGAAACTCCTGGCATTCGAATGCGCCGGCCCGAACGCGCCGTAGATGCGCGCCAGCATCTCCTTCACCGAGGTCTTGCCGGCCGAGCCCGTCACCGCTGTGCGGATCGCGCCGCAGCGGATGCGCGCCGCGATGCCCATCGCCGTCAGTGCGTCCAGGACGTCATCGACCTGCACCGCGGGGCCGCCGCTCACCGGCTTCGAGACCAAAGCGCCGACAGCGCCGGCCTTGAACGCCGCCTCGACAAAATCATGCCCGTCACGCTGATCCGTCAACGCCACGAACAGATCGCCGGGCTGCAGAGAACGGGTATCGATCGACACGCCACCGGTCACCGTGAACGGCGCGCTGGCGCTGCCGCCGGTGGCGAGTTCGATATCCCCGGATGTCCAGAGCGGCACACTCATGCGCGCGCGCCCGTCAGCGCAGCCTGCGCTTCGTCCTGGTCGGAGAAAGCCAGTACGGTCTTGCCGACAATCTGCCCGGTCTCGTGGCCCTTGCCCGCGATCACCAGCGTATCGCCCTTCCTGAGTTCGCCGATCACCGCGCGGATCGCCTCGCCCCGGTCACCGATCTCACGCGCGCCCCTGGCGCCGGCGAGAACGGCGGCCCGGATTTTCGCGGGATCTTCCGAACGCGGATTATCATCCGTGACGACGACATCGTCTGCCTGGCGGCTGGCAATCTCGCCCATCAGAGGACGCTTCCTCGCATCCCGGTCCCCGCCGCAGCCGAAAATCACCTTCAGGCGGCCGGCCGTGTGCGGACGTACCGCGCGCAGGAGAACATCCAGACCGTCCGGCGTGTGTGCATAGTCAACGAACACCGCGGCGCCCGTGTGCGTCCTGCCGACGAATTCGAGCCGGCCCTTGACCGGCCTGAGGTTTGCGAGGCCGTCGGCCACCGCCGGAAACTCCATGCCGAGCGACAGGCAGATCGCGGCAGCGGCGAGGGCGTTGAGCGCCTGGAACTCCCCGATCAGCGGCAGCTCGACGGGCTTCTGCTCGACATCGCGCCAGTAGAGGAACAACGACTGGCCCGCCTGCTTCGGCATCAGCTCGTCGATCCACAGGTCCTCGCCGCGCCAGCCGAACGAGACGACCTGCAGGCCGGCAGCCCGCGCCGCGTTTTCAAAATCGTCCCTTTGCGGACTATCGGCGTTGACGATCGCCGGAATGCCCTTCGGCGCCAGCGCCGTGAACAGGCGCAGCTTCGACTTGAGGTATTCCTCCATCGAGCCGTGATAATCGAGGTGGTCCTGCGTGAAGTTCAGGAAGCCGACAGCCGAGAGGTCCACACCATCGAGCCGGTGCTGCTCAAGGCCATGGCTGGAGGCCTCCATCGCGCAGTGCGTCACACCCTGCCCGGCCAGCGCCGACAGCGTCTCGTGGATCGTCACAGGATCGGGCGTCGTATGGCCGACATCAATCCTGCCGCCCGGGCCAATCGCGCCGAGCGTCCCCATCGAGGCTGCCTTCAGGCCTGCGCGACCCCAGATCTGGCGCGCGAAATCGACCGTCGAGGATTTGCCGTTGGTGCCGGTGACGGCGACCACGAACTCAGGCTGCGCGGCGTGGAAGCGCTTCGCCGCCAGGGCCAGCGCGCGGCGCGGCTCATCGGCAATGACGTGCGCCAGACCGCCTGCGTCGGCGCTGCCGTCAGAGAGGATGGCTGCGGCGCCTTTCTGGATCGCCATCGCCGCAAACTGGCTGCCATCCTGCACGCTGCCTTTCAGGGCGGCGAACAGGAATCCGGTCTCGACCTTGCGGCTGTCGGCCGTCATTCCGAGGATCTCGGTCTCGCCGTTCTCGGCGAGCGGGAAGAGGTCCTTCAATTTCACAGGGCACTCCTTTCCGGGGTCCGCTGCGTAAAGCCTGGCCGGGCGGGGCGGACATCCTCGAAGCGCGGGGTAACGCCCAGAAGCGGCGCCACGCGTTCGATGATGCGGCCCGCCACGGGGGCTGCACTTGCAGACGCCGTTGCACCTCGGCCAGCCCTGGCCTTCGGGTTATCCAGCGTCACGATCAGGGCATATTGCGGGCCGTCTTCGGGAAAGACCGCCGCAAAGCTGGAGATATTTGCATTCTTGTCATAGCCGCCGGCAACC
>CALGEF010000458.1 GCA_937881755.1 uncultured Acidobacteriota bacterium | reverse complement strand
CACCGATGAAGCGTTTCTATCCCGCCGCGTCCATGCCGACGACCGAGACCGCGATCCACAAGACCGGCACGGGCGACCTCTATGCCGCGCTGGGCGAACAACGCGACGTGGACGGCGAGGCGCGCTGGGTGTTCCGCATCTACTACAATCCGTTTGTGGACCTGCTCTTTGCGGGCGTCACACTGATCGGCCTTGCCGGGTTGATCGGGCTCTGGCCTTCGAGACGTACCGCTAAGCCCGCGGAAGCCTGAGGGTCGCCTTCAGGCCGGGGCAGTCCTTCGGCCCGTTGCCATCTGCCAGCACCAGTTCGCCGCCGTGCAGTTCCGCGACGGACTGGACGAGCGAGAGCCCGAGGCCTGAACCCGGCTGCGTGCGCGCCGAATCGAGCCGGTGAAACCGTTCGATCACCCTGGGCCGCTCGACTTCCGGAATGCCAGGGCCGGTGTCCAGCACCGTCAGGTCGATCATCGCCTCGGGACCGCGCGTCACGCTGAGGCAGATCGCACCGCCCTGCGGCGTGTACTTTACGGCGTTGTCGATCAGGTTCGAGATCGCCTGGCCGATCAGTTCGCGGTCGCCCAGCACAAGCTGGTTGCGGGTGATCTGGCTGCGGAAGCTGAGGCCGCCTTCCTCGCAGGCCGGATCAAACAGTTCGGCGAGTTCTTCCGCCACTTCGCTGAGATCCATGCGGATGCGCAGTCCCTCCGTGCCCGCATCAAGCCGGGCAAGGCGGAGGATGGCATTGAACGTGTCGAGTACGCGGTCCACCTCTTCAACCGTTTCGCCAAGCGTTGTGCTTGCGGCTTCTTCCGTCATCGGTTTGGCGAGGGCGATCTCGAGCCGGTTGCGCAGGCGTGTCAGCGGCGAGCGCAGGTCGTGGGCGATCGCATTGCCGGTATTCTGCGAGGCTTCCACGAGCTTGCCGATCTGGTCGAGCATGGCGTTGATGCGCTGGGCAAGGCGGTCGAATTCGTCGCCCGTGCCCCGCACGGGCACGCGCCGGCTTAGCTCGCCGCCGATGACGGCCTCCGCTGTTTTTGCGAGTTCTTCTGCCCGGCGCGCTGCGCCCCGGGTGATCAGGACCCCCCCGAACAGCGAAAGAATCAGCGCGACCGGCGCCGCCACCAGGATCGCGCTCTGGATACGGTCGACGATGACGGTCTGTTGCCCGGTATCGAAAGCGACCATGAGCGCGCCGCCATTGTCCCGCAGGCGGACGATCCGGCCGGCCGCGGGTCGCAGTGTTTTGGAGCCGTCGGATTGCGGAAGTTCAAAGTCGAAATACACGGTCTTCATACCGGATTCCGGCGGGTCATCCGGCAGGCGCGGAAAGTGCCCGGCGATTTTCCGGCCGGATGTGTCTTCAAGGTAGTAGTAGAAGGGAGAGCCCGAAAGCGTCATCCGTTCGAACACGGACTGGCTGAGGCGTTCCATGCCGCCGGTATAGTAAGCGTTCGCAAGTTGCTCGAACTCCACCGTGATCCGCCGCTCGGATTCCACGCGGATGTAATAGACCGTGGAGTAATAGAGATAAGCCAGCAACGCGCCGGAGAAGGCGGCGATCATCAAAGAGTAAAGCAGGGCCAGCTTGAATGTCGTCGTGCGCACGAAGACGGGCATCGCCCTGCGCACCCGTTCGGGGACCGGAAAGCGGATGTCTTCCGGCAAACGCGGAAACTGCCCCGATTTTCGCGGGCAGTTTCGCCATTCGCTCGAAGGTGAGCCAGGCTGGCCAGTGGGCGGGCAGCTTCATGGGCGCCTAGGTGCCAGCCCCCCTGTTCCCCGTCTAGCCCTGCAGGCGGTATCCTGCACCGCGAACCGTCTGCAGCAGCGGCTCGGGGAAGTCCTTGTCGATCTTGGCGCGAAGGCGCGAGACGTGCACGTCGATGACGTTGGTCTGGGGATCGAAGTTATAGTCCCAGACCTTTTCGAGCAGCATCGTGCGGGTCACGACCTGTCCGGCATGGCGCATCAGGTATTCCAGCAGGCGAAATTCGCGTGGCTGGAGATCCATCTTCTTGCCCGAACGGGTGACCTTGCGGGTCAGCAGGTTCATCTCGAGGTCGCCCGCCCTGAGCGTAGTGACCTGCGGTTCGCTCGTCGTCCGGCGGCCGAGGGCCTCGACGCGCGCCGCGAGTTCTGCCGGGACGAAAGGCTTGCCAAGATAGTCCTCGGCGCCGGCCTTGAGGCCCTGAACCTTGTTCTGGACGTCGCCCAGCGCGGACAGGAACAGCGCCGGCGTGGTGCCGCCTGCATCCCGGAATTCCCTGATCAGCGTCAGCCCGTCTTTCTCCGGCAGCATACGGTCCACCACGAGCGCGTCAAAGTCTTCGGCGCGCGCCCGGGCGAGGCCCGCGGCGCCGTCGCGGGCACATTCCACCTCATGTCCGGCATCTTCGAGGACTTTTTCGATAAAACTGGCCATCTCATGATCGTCTTCGATGACCAGCACCTTGAGGCAGCGAGGATGAAGTGTGTCTGCCATTTCAGGCTCCATGAACGCGGGGGTTACTTTGGAATATCAACA
>CALGEF010000457.1 GCA_937881755.1 uncultured Acidobacteriota bacterium | reverse complement strand
TTTCGACCGCCATGCCGACACGCGTGTGCGTACCGCGATGGAGGATACCCGGATTGTTGCCCTGGTCGGACCGCGCCAGTCCGGCAAGACAACGCTTGCCCGGCAGATCGCTGCCGATCGGGGGCTCGCCTTTGTGACACTCGATGATGATCAATCCCGCCAGTTCGCGATCGAGGATCCGGATGGGTTTGTTCGCGATCTCGACCGCGCTGTGATCGACGAGATTCAGCGCGCGCCCTGGCTTATCCTGGCGCTGAAGAAATCGGTGGACGAGGATCTCCGCCCGGGAAGGTTCCTGATCACGGGCTCGGTTGATCTGTTCCGGAGCTCTCTCTCCCCGGATTCGCTCGCGGGACGCGTCGAGACCGTGCAGCTTCTGCCGCTCAGCCAGGCCGAGATCGAGCGGCGCCGCCCGTCGCGGTTCCTCGAGCGGGCCTTCAGCGCCGATTTTCCCAAATTGAAGACAACCGGCCGGACGACGGACCTCGCCGCGCGCGTGCTCGCGGGCGGTTTTCCAGAAGCGCTGGCAAGACGGGATCCTCTCCGCCGGGGGGCCTGGCTGAATGCCTATGCAGAATCGCTTGCCGATCGAGACGCCGCCGACCTTGCCGATGTGTTGAAGACTGCAGAACTCTCCCGGTTGCTTGGACTGGCGGCGGCGGGCGCCGGACAGACGGTCAACCTGGCAGCGCTGGCCCGTACGCTGAGTGTCGATGCCAAGACCGTCGATCGCTGGCTGGCGCTGCTTGAACAGATGTTCGTGGTCCAGAGAATAAGTGCCTGGCATCGCAACGACCTGAAGCGCCTCGTGAAAACACCGAAACTGCATTTTCTCGACACGGGCTTGCTTGCTGCGCTCAGCCGAACCGATGCGCGGTTGCTCGCCGGTGACCGCCAGCGCCTCGGGACCCTGCTCGAAGGTTTCGTGTTTTCGGAACTCGCGAAAATGGCAGCGCAGCGGGACGAGCGATTGTACGTGAGTCACTTTCGCGATCACGACAAGGACGAGGTCGATCTTGTTCTCGAACAGCCGGGCGCGATTGTCGGTATAGAAGTCAAGGCGACTGCAAGCGTCAAACCGGACGACCTTCGGGGTCTGAAGGCATTGCAGGCGGCAACGGGGAAGGCTTTTAACGCGGGCATTGTCCTGCATGATGGCGACCGGATTCAGCAGGTCGGAGACCGGTTGTTCGCTATGCCTTTTGATCAGCTCTGGGCCGACTGAGCACTGGGTCTTCTAAAGTTCGCTGCTGAAAGGTGTTCAAGGGGGAGGGGTTCACACCCCAGCCACCGGGCGGTGAAGGACGATACCGAAACTCCAAGAAAGGACCGCTGTAAACAGGAGCAAAACCAATGCTCTAGAACGCGGTCCGTTTTGACTTTGCGCCACCTTGGACTCGGGCATTGCAGCCCGGGGGCACAATGTCGTCAATTTGCATAATGATCAAGTGCTGAAATTAGGAGTCAAAGTCCATGCAATTTAAATCCGTACACGGCTTTATATTGAAAGGACGGTCTGCCGATCTGAGATCGGCTAGATGATATCTGGTTTGAAACAACGATCAAAAACCATCAGCGTCGGGATCATTTTCAGTGAGCGCAGGATTCAGTAGTCAGGAAATCCTCTGAATATAGTCACCGTTAAACGGAAGCTCTCTTTGCGGTGGGGCGGGAGGCATCGAAAGCTCCCAGCTGTGAACGGCCTTAATGCCGATCTGTTCAGCAGGCGCCTTCATTTTTCGGTCGTCGCAATAAATCGTTTCGACCAAGTGAACCTTGCAATTCGCTAGGATCAGTCGGTCAACCTTTACCTTTTGGCGCGGATTTTCGGTTGAGCCTTTCAGCGGGACCGTGCACCCCGTGGGGACGCCTCGTTCCTGTCTCTTACCATATGACCTGGACGGCGCCGCCCGCCCCGTAAACCGGCGGGACACAAGAATTTTCCCCGGCGCTGGCGCGCCTCCTCGCGGCGACAAAATTCCTGCGCCCCGCCCGTGCGCCGCTGCGCTCTGCCCCTGACGGGTTCCGGGGCGGCCCGCGCCGCCCTTGCGGTCCGGCGTCGACAGGGACGAGGCGTCCCTCGAAGTCGGGAGGAAACACAAACGAACAGGAGACCACACCATGGCAAACGCCCTCGGCTATGTCAGCGAAACGAAAACCGGCTTCGCCGGACCCCTCGCGATGATGAACCTCACCGCCCCCATCCGCATCGAGAAGAATGCGGACAAGAAAACCCCCGCCCGGCCCGACTACCGGGTCTTCGCCGGCGGCTGGATCGCCCGGGCGAAGTCGAGCGACAAGGAGTACATCTCCCTCACCCTCGCCGATCCGCAGATCGGTCCCCGCAAGATCTACGCAAACCTCGCCCCGGTGAAAGGCAAGAAGGGGCGCTACGTCCTCCTCTGGAATCCGAAGGACTGATCTTCCCGGTGACGGCTCTTCCTTGAGCCGTCACCTAGCCAGTCGCAGGGGTCAGGCCAGCGCCAATGTCCGGCGCCAGAACCAAGGGGCGTCGGCGCAGCGCGACCCCGGCTGCCTGCTTGACATAAGACACATGAATATGTATGCGTCCTTAGGACGCATACATATTCATGTGTAAGTCTAGCTGTGACAAGCATCTGCCTGGCTGCGGCAGGCAGATTGACTTTTTTGATTATGCCTTATAAGCGTCCTTAGGACGCTTATAAGGCATAATCATCCGAAAATGAGTGAGCAGATTCCCGGCACCTATCCCGACAAGATGACCCGCGCAGGGACATATCTCTCCGGATTACTGGAAGCGGCAGGCCGGCCCGTCCTGACCCCGTTCGAATTCTTCCGCCTGATCCGGCAGATGTACAGGGATTCCGGAGGCGAGAAACTCTACCTTCGGCATGAAACGCCGACCCGGGAAGACTATGCGAGGCTCCGTCTCCTGTTGAAGAACAAGGCCGTGATCGGAGCCGACCGGGACTACGGCGCCCGCATGATCCGCGTCCTGGCCGTCCCCGACCTGCCTGCCGAGAACATCGTCTGTCTCGTCGATCCGGTCTGCTATGTCTCACACCTGTCCGCCATGCAGCGGTGGGGGCTCACAGACAGAAGTCCGGACGCGCTGATACTGACAAGGCCGGATCGAAAAACGGCGCAGGAATGGCTGCGCAGCTACATGGACGCCGCCTTGGCCGGGACAGAAGACAATCCGTACCCGCTCAAGATCATCAAACACCCGCCCCGCGTTCGCCGCCGGCAGGTCCACATGTACGAAGCAACAACCGCAGGCGCCTGGATAGTGAACCGGAGCGATGGGGTCCGGATTTCGACCCTCGGACAGACGTTTCTCGATATGCTGCAGAAGCCCGATCTTTGCGGCGGCATGACCCATGTCCTCGATGTCTGGGAAGAGCACGCAGCGAGCCATCTCGAGGATATCGTTGCCGCGGTGGATACCGCGGCCAGCAGCCTCGTCAAAAGCCGGGCGGGCTATATCCTCGATGAGCGCCTCGCGCTCCGCCATCCGGGGATCGAGCGCTGGAAGGCCCTGGGCCAGCGCGGCAGTTCCCGTAAGCTTGACCCGTCGAAGGCGTTCGCTTCGGTATATTCAGAGACCTGGATGATCTCCCTCAATGTCTGATCCCGTTCTCAAGCTGGATGTCACTGGCTGGGTCGAACGCGCCAGAGCCGATCCCGTTGCATACGCCCAGCGCCAGGCCGCCGACGTGACGCTGAACGCCATGCCGACCTCAAGCAGAGACTGTTCCTGAAAGGCGGTATCCTGATGGGGCTCGCCTATGACAGTCCGCGCCAGACGGCCGATATCGACCTGACCGCTGCATTTGAAGTCGGCCCCGGCATTGATGACAGAATCGAGGCCCTCCTCAACAGCGCCTTTCCGCGCGCCGCCGCAAGGCTTGGTTACGCCGATCTGATCGTGAAAGTTCACTCGGTAACCCGGCAGCCAAAAGCGATATTCGAGACCGCAAGGTTTCCGGCGCTGAAGATCAAGGTCGCCTTTGCCCGGAGGGGCACGCCGCAAGAGACAGCCCTGACCAGGGGTCTGGCGCCCGGCAAGATCGAAGTCGACATCTCGTTCAACGAGCCTCTGACGCAGATCCAGGTTCTCGGCCTGACGGGCGGGGCAGAGTTACTCGCCTACGACCTCACAGAGCTGATGGCCGAAAAGTACCGGGCGATGCTCCAGCAGAAGGAGCGCAACCGAAATCGCCGCCAGGATGTCTACGATCTCGACCGGCTGATCGACGGGCGTGAATTCTCCACTGAGGATCTCGCGCAGATTCTCGAAGTGTTTGTCGCATTCAGACCCGTCCCGGACATAGAAGCCTTTCGGAATCGAGTCCGACGGGTTGTAGAGGATCAGGTCCTGCGGCCGAAGCACGGCCAGACTTATACCGGCCAGCCCGCCAGCCAGGACGAGTGATTGTCGATTTCAGGAGGTAGCTCGCCCGATATACTGGCCGCTCATCATTCCGCGTTTATCTCTTGCTCCAATGCGGCAATCGATTCGGTGATGTCATTGAACCTTGGTGCATCGCCGAAGATCATGCTGCTCATGGCGGCATAGTCGCGCCGCAGATCGTCGATCATCCTGTCATGCGGGCGGAGGGTGAATGTTGGTGAATGGGCCGATGAAAGATCAAAGTCCGGTCGATTGTAGAACATGCGCGCATGCTCGACGCAGTTTGCGCCAAGTGCCCGGTCCTTCATTGCCGTCCGCCCGATATCGGATTGAAGCATCTGATGCAGATCGTAGTAATGCCGCGACACGCGCTGGCCATTTCCGCGCAATTCTCCACGTTTGGAATACCAGCTCGTCAGGCCATGAACGATCACGATCTTATCCCAGAATGTGCGCGCAGCGTCGACTACGGTGATGCCTGGTACCGCGAGATCGGTCGCTGGCAGATCGTCATCAATGTAGGGCTTGATTGTTCGAATTGAGTTTGGATCGAGCGCCGACTTGGCCCCTGACTCGATCTTCACCGTCTTGGTAATGTAGTCGTCGGTAGGTGTGGATGTGGGGTAGGCAAGCAGCAGGGTTTGGCCGTCGGCGGGATCAGGTCGCACCTGTATCGCCTCGGCCGGAAGTCTGTTCCTGGTGCAGGCTTCGGCCGCCATGGCCGTGAGATTTTCTGCTAGAGCGCCATTTATGAAGCTTTCGCAAGCTTCCCTTATTGCCTCGAGCGCGGCCTTTCGTTTTTTCGCGCTTAGGGCTGCGAGCTCATTGACAGAGGCAGGCGCGCCGAGGTCGTCGCGGAAGACAGTGACGTCGATGTCTTCGGAGAATCGCTTGATCAGGCCGAAGCCCTTGGACAGCGATGTACCGCCCTTGAAGAGGAGACGCGGTCCCGGGGGTAGCCCATTGAACAGGGCATCAAGCGTCCAGCATACCCAAAAGTCCTTTTCGACATTCTGCGGTGTCGTGCCGAGGCGCTGCGCTGTCGCGGTGAAGAGACCGCTGCGTGTATCTGCAGGTGCGCTCAGGACGTCATTGAAAGCCGGGTTCATGTCGCGGTCGCCTCAGTCTGGATCATTGGGCGAAGCAGCGCCTGCATCCATGCGGGCAGGGTTGCCATTCCGTCATTTATGTCGTCGCGCAAGGTTTTGCCATTTCTGGGGTCTTGCAGGATCCTCGATAATCGGGCCGTCACTTCGGCCTGGTCGTCTGCGTCGTTCGTATCGCGCAGCCAATGGAGCGCCTGAATGATCCGCATGGCTGGCCGGCCGGCCCAGAAGAGCTTGCTGGCCGCCGTTGGCCGAAAGGTGATGGCCATCTTGCCGAGCGTTATGGTCTTGAGCCGCGCGTCAGTGTGAACGATGATCCTGGCTGGAACGGTATTGGTAAAGCCGAGATCATTGGCGGCGGTCATGCCATCGATGAGGACTCTGATCTGATCCCGGCGGGCGACAGCGTCGATGACCGCGCGGGGGTCGGGAGGGTTAGGTTGCTGGAGCAGGCTGTTGAAACTCGGACTGTCATAAAGTCCGCGGCCGATCCTGCGCAGGCTCCCGGCGCGGACGAGTCGCTGGAGTGCCTTGTCGATGGCCTCACGTCCGGAAAGATCCAGAAAGTCGACAGGCGTCCACACGGCGCCTTGCGGAGCGCTCCGGACGCGGTCGAAAACGGCATTCCTGGGTCGGGATGGTTTGCTCTGCATGTCCGAAATATGTAGCGATACTTCAGACAAAAATGCAAGCGGTATGTCCGAAAAATGTAGCTTTATTTCGGACAAAGGTCTGGCCTGACCATGTGGACTCCAGTCCGTCGGTCCTGTGCAAAAGTCACTTCCAGGACCGGTCGGATCGTTCCGGCGACCGCACGCGGGCGCTCTCGGCATGCAGCAAACTGCTCTCGGCCAAGATGAGCTCCTTCGTCATGGCGTCTGTCCGAAAAGTTATGGCGCCAGACACGCGTTTTACACGGCAGAAGGCGTTGCCCGCCCCGGCTCAGCCAAACGCAATCCTGAACGAAACGGCGCGAAACCCCTCGAAACGACCGAGAACCTGCCAATTTCGGTGGAACCCCGGTGGAGCCCCACGCAAAAAACAGGAGCTTGTCGGTCAGTAAGCAACAGCTAAGTCCTTGATTTTATGGCGCACCCAAGAGGATTCGAACCTCTGACCTTTGCCTTCGGAGTCAGGTTCGATAGGAATTTGCGCCTATTTGCCCATTTTTGCGGAACGTTGAAATTCGTAATAAAAACAGGATATTGATTGCAATTTTGGCTTGATGGTGTAAGAGCGTGTTTGTGGGTGAAATACAGAACGGTGCTTCCACCGTGC
>CALGEF010000456.1 GCA_937881755.1 uncultured Acidobacteriota bacterium | reverse complement strand
CCGCGCTGGTGGCTGACCAGGGCGGCTATCTCGGACTGGCGCTGGACCCGGATTTTGCCGCCAGCCGGCTCGTCTATGTATCGCTGTCGTCCGGAACGCCGGAAGCCAACTCCACCCTCGTGGTGCGCGGCCGGCTCAGCGCTGACCACACGGCACTCGAGAATGTCGAGGAACTGTTCCGCAGCGACCTGCGCGACACGACCTACCACTATGGCTCACGCATTGCCTTCGGAAATGACGGCACGCTGTTTGTGACGATCGGCGAAGGCTACAAGTACATGGACCTCGCGCAGGATCCGAAAACGACGCATGGCAAGATCATCCGGATCAACCCGGACGGATCGATCCCGGCGGATAATCCCTTTGCGGACGGAGCCGCCGGCAATCCGGCGGTCTGGTCCTATGGCCACCGCAATGCGCAGGGCCTCTATTATGATACCGTATCGGGCACGCTGTGGGGCACCGAGCACGGGCCAAAGGGGGGCGATGAGCTCAACATCATCACCAGGGGCGCAAATTATGGCTGGCCGAAGGTGACCTACGGGGTCAATTATGACGGCACGGTGATCACGCCGGAAACCGAAGCCGTAGGCATCACGCCGCCGGAGACCTACTGGGTGCCGTCAATCGCGCCGTCGGGCCTGACAATGCTGACCAGCGACGTCTATCCGGGCTGGAAGGGCGACCTCTTCCTCGGCGGCATGAACGGCCCGAGCGGGCTCGTCCTTGTGCGGATCGATCTGGAGGGCGGCAAGGTGGTCGGCAAGGAAGACCTGCTGCGCGAAGCCAACCAGTCCTTCCGCGATGTGGTGCAGGGCCCGGATGGCCATCTGTACCTTGCCAGCAAGGATTTCGACGGCATCTTCAAGGTCGTACTGGCCCCATAGGCCGGGGGGGGCTACTCGGCGTCCTTAATCGGGACGCCGTAGAGTTCGAGACGGTGGTCGACGAGGCGGAAGCCGAGCTTGAGCGCGATTTCTTCCTGCAGCTTCTCGATTTCTTCCGAGTGGAACTCGACAACCGCCCCGGTCTTCACATTGATCAGGTGGTCATGGTGCTCTTCGGGCACTTCCTCGTAGCGTGCGCGGCCATCGCGGAAGGCATGCGTCTGAATGATACCGGCGTCTTCGAACAGCTTGACGGTCCGGTAGACCGTCGCGAGCGAGATAGAGCCATCGAGCGAGTTGGCGCGCCGGTGCAGCTCCTCGGCGTCCGGGTGATCTTCGGCGCCCGCCAGAACCCGCGCGATGATGCGCCGGGGCTCGGTCATCCTCAGGCCTTTTTCGATACAGAGTTTTTCTAAACGGTCCATGATCGCCCTTTTGCCTCCCTGCGCCCGGAATGTCTATATTTGTGCGGTTTGGCCAGAGGCAAAGGCCGCAGCCCCTGAAGCCACCGGCCCGGTCCCCTCCCGGCCGGCGTTGCCCTAGGCGAGGTGCCGGGCGAAGAAGTCCAGCGTGCGGCCCCAGGCGAGGGCGGCCGCTTCAGGGTTGAAGCGCGGCGTGGTGTCGTTGTGGAAGCCGTGCTGCGTGCCCTCGTACCTGTGCACCTCATAGACCTTGCCGGCGGCTTTCAGGGCGGCTTCGTAGAGCGGCCAACCGGCGTTGACGCGCTCGTCTTCACTGGCGAGGTGGATCTGCAGCGGCACCTCCACCCTGGCGGCCTCCGCGGCGGTAGGCCAGCCGCCGTAATAAGGCACGGAGGCTTTCAGCCAGGGCAGGCGCGCAGCCATGAGGTTGGTGATGGCGCCGCCGAAGCAGAAACCGGTGCAGGCGATCTTGCTGTTGGTCGCGTCATGGTCGCGCAGGAACTCGGCGGCGGCGGCAAAGTCGGCGTACATTCCGGCGGGGGTGCGTCTGGCCTGCAGTTCACGGCCGGCGTCATCGTTGCCGGGATAGCCGCCGAGGGGGTGCAGCGCGTCGGGCGCGAAGGCGGCGTAGCCGGCCTTGGCGGCTCGGCGCGTAACATCGCGGATGTGCGGATTAAGGCCGCGGTTCTCGTGCACGACAATGATGCCCGCGAGCTTGCCCCTGGCATTGGCCGGGCGAACAAGATAGCCGGACATTTCGCCGCCGCCGTTCGGGGATGGGTAGATCGCGGTTTCCTCGATCAGGTCCGGCTCGCCCTCGGCGGTCTGGGCGCGGCCATAGTCCGGCATCACGCAGGCGGCGAGCAAAGGGACGGTGAGGCCGCCGACGGCGTAGGTCGACAGCTTCGAGAAGAAGGCACGGCGGGAGAGGTCGCCATGGCAATAGGCGTCGTAGAGTTTGAAGACTTCCGGCGGGACGTCGATCTGCTTCAGGTCATCGGCCATCGGTCTCTCCCGTGCTGAACCAGGGAATATAGGCCCCTGCCTGCACGCGGCTACCCTTGGAGGCGCTTCGACATCAGCACCGCGTCCACCGGCACGGCGCCGCCCGCGGTGTAGTAGCGGGGGCGGCGGCCGTCTTCGGTGAAGCCGAGGGACGTGTAGAGGTGGCGGGCGGCGGCGTTGTCCTCGGCGACATCGAGGGTGAGGCGGGCCACACCGCGCGCCGCGAGGGTCTGCGTCAGAACAATGAGGAGCGCGCGGGCGAGGCCCTGGCTGCGGCGGGCGGGGTGCGTTGCGACGGTGAGCAGGTCTGCCTCGCCGGCCACCTCGCGGAAGAGGGCGAAAGCGATCAGCGTGCTCTCTTCGACATGGCCGAGCGTGAGGGCAGCGGGATCTGCAAACTGCGCGGCGAAACTCGCCTCGCTCCAGGGGTCGGCAAAAGCGAGCGCATGGAGGGCGGCGGCGGCGGCGGCGTCGGACGGCGTCAGGGCGCGCAGAGTGTGGGTCATCAGGGTCAGGGCGCCAGAAAACGGAACGGGAAAACGCAAATGAAGGCCGCGCGGGATTGATTGCAGGGCCCGGCCGCTGCTAGTTCGCCTGCCCTTTGCCGCAGCACAAGAGGCCGCGATGACCAGAACCGCCCCCACGCTCGGCCTCGACTTCGGCACGACCAACAGCGTGGCGGTGCTCGCCGAGGCGGATGGCTCTACGCAAGCGATGAGTTTTCGCCATGACAATGCCGCGTTCGAGGCCTGCCGCTCGGTGCTCTGCTTCTGGAAGGACGAGGACCGGGGCGGATCACGCGCGATGATGGAGATCGGCCCGTGGGCGATCGACCAGTTCCTGGAACTGGGCGGCGAATGCCGCTTTATCCAGTCGTTCAAGACGTTCGCGGCGAGCCCGCTGTTTTCCTCCACGGTGATCCACAACAGGAACTGGTATTTCGAGGATCTGCTGGCGGCGTACCTGCGGCGCCTGTCGGAGCGGAGCGGGACGGACTGGCCTGCGCAAGTTGTCATGGGGCGGCCGGTGCAGTTTGCGGGCGCGCAACCGGACGAGAGACTGGCGCAGGAGAGATATGAGACCGCGCTGAAGCGGCTCGGTTTCGAGACGATCCATCATGTCTATGAGCCGGTGGCGGCCGCGTTCTTTTATGCGCAGCGCCTGGGGGAGCCTGCGACCATCCTTGTGGCGGATTTCGGCGGGGGGACGAGCGACTTCTCGATCCTTCGGTTTGATCCGCGTGCGGGCAAAGTGCGCGCGCAGGCGTTGTCGCATGCGGGCATCGCGGTTGCGGGCGATGCGTTCGACCAGCGAATCATCGACCACGTCGTCTCTCCGCTGCTGGGCAAGGGCAGCACGTTCAGGAGCGACGGCAAGACGCTTCCCGTTCCGGCCGCCTTCTACAGCCGTTTTGCGCAATGGAACCAGCTGTCGATCATGCGGCACACGAAGGATTATGCAGACCTCGTGAAGCTCGCGAACATGGCAGACGATCCGCGCCTGATCGAGGCGTTCATCGCCTTCCTTGATGCGGACGCGACCTACCTGCTCTACCGAGCGGTGGCGCAGCTGAAGACGGCGCTCTCGCATCAAGATGAAGCGCGGTTCGATCTGGAAGCCGGGCGGCTGCAACTGCACCGGACGATCTCGCGCGCCGAGTTCGAGGGCTGGATCGGCGAGGATGTGGGCGCGATCCAGGCGACGGTGGGCGAGGCGCTGGCGCGCGCGAACCTTAGCGAGGCGGGCGTTGACCGCGTGTTCCTCACCGGCGGCACGTCCTATGTGCCGGCGCTGCGCCGCAGCTTCGAGGACCGCTTCGGTGCGGAGAAGGTGGAGACCGGCGACCAGTTCGTGTCGATTGCCAACGGTCTCGCGCTGGTTGCGCAGGAGGACGATCTGGAGCCCTGGTTGGCATGAGCGCCGCAGGACTTGGCACTGCGGCATATGCCGGGCGCATTGGTTCAGTATGCAGCGGGAGCGAAGCGCGGCAACGTTTTGCCCTTGCCACCCCACATGGGAGAGCGCACCTGAATGAGCATGACAAAGCCCATGGATGCCATCATCGGCAAGATACGAGCCCTTGAAACGGAACTCGAAGAGGAGTTCGCGAAACAACGGGCCGGGTTCAGTTACGGACTGGAGCGCGGCAAGGTTCTGTTCGAGCAGGAAGTGGTGCGCCGGCACCGCGAATTGCAGACCAGCCTCTGGCGCTACCTGGTCAAGGCTCGTCCACTCGTTGTACTGACGGCGCCGGTCATCTACTCACTGATCATTCCCTTTGCCGTGATCGACCTCTGGGTCTCGGTGTTCCAATCCGTCTGTTTCCCGGTCTACGGAATCGCACAGGTGAAACGCCGAAGCTACATGGTGTTTGACCGATCAGGGCTCGCCTATCTGAACGCCCTCGAAAAGCTCAATTGTGCCTACTGCTCTTACGTGAACGGCGTAATTGCCTATGCGCGCGAGATCGGTTCGCGCACGGAGCAATTTTGGTGCCCGATCAAAAACGCCCGTCGCGTGCTTGGCGCACACCCCCGCTATGCCAGCTTCGAGGAATATGGGGACGCAGAACGCTACCACCAAGAACTGCGGCGCCTCAGAGACGAACTCGCGAATGACGCGCCGCCTGACGGTGGCAATCCATAGGATGTCAGGGTCGAACCGGGTGCGACACGCTTGGACCCGGTTTCACCGACGAGGGAACACACGCAGCCTTTTCGTGAACAGGGCCCTAGTTTTTAGGGCCCGGCAGCGCCGCGTCCGGGGCGCGGGCGTAGACCGGGGCCGGCGGATGCGTCGCAGGATCGAAGAGGCTGGCTTTCAGGGCGGCAGTGATCGCGCTCGGCTGCATCGGGCGAAGGTCGAGTTTGGCGGCGAGCGACCCAAGGGCTTCGTGGCCGTCCATGAAGACGGGGGCGTGGAAGCCGGTGAGCATCGGGAGAAGCTCAGTGAGCGCAACTTCGATCACATCGGCGATGCCCTCCCCTTCCGAGATGGCCTGCACCCACCAGGTCTGTTCGGGCGGGCGGCGCTGGGCCTGAAGGCATCCGAGGGCGGGGCCTTGGAGGCCGGCGGGGATGGCGGCTTCGAGGCTGGTGATGCCGATAGCCCTGGCGCCGGTGACGAGGGCGAGGCCGCGCGCGTAGGCGACGCCGATGCGCAGTCCGGTGAAGCTGCCGGGGCCGGCGACGACGCCGATGCGGGTGAACTCGGCCAGCTTGACGCCCGCTTCGGCGCAGAGTTCGGCGACGAGGCCCGGGAGGCGGCGTTCCTGGCCGCGCGCCATGGCCTCACGCCGGTCACACAGGATTTCGCCGTCCCGGACCAGGGCGACTTCCATCGTGCTGAAGGCGGTGTTGAGGCCGAGAACTAACATCGCGCACTACTTTTTTGGTCGCGGCGTTTTTCCGAAAACCGGATGCCACTTTTCTGAACGCTGCCCGGTTAGAGGATGCGGCAGGCCTCGTCAAATTCGAGGCGGGGGCTGCGGTCGAACAGCTTGGTCTTGTCGCCATAGCCGAGATTGCAGATCCAGTTGGCGCGCCAGTTCTTTAGCTCACCCTCTTCGTTCTCGAAGAATTCGCGGTTGACGCCGGCCATGTCGAAGCCGCTCATTGGTCCGCAATCGAGGCCGATGGCGCGCGCGGCGATCATCAGATAGGCGCCCTGCAGGGCGCCATTCCGGACGGCGGTTTCGTCGCGGTTCGAGTTGAACCAGTCCCTGGCGCCGGGAGCGTGGGGGAAAAGTTTCGGGATCTTTTCCTGGAAGGCGAGATCGTGGGCGATGATCACAGTCCAGGGGGCCTGCGCGGTCTTATCGCGGTTGCCGGCGCTCATCAGCGGCAGGAGGCGTTCCTTGCCGGCAGGGGTGTGCACGAAGACGAAGCGGGCGGGCGAGCAGTTGGCGCTGGTCGGGCCCATCTTGGTCAGGTCATACACGGCGCGGATCAGGATTTCGGGGACGTCCTTGTCAACAAAGCCGTTCTGGCTGCGCGCGTCGCGGAAGATGACATCAAGGGCGTGGTCGTTGACGGGATGGGCCATGGGCGGGTCCTTGCAGGAGGTCTGGGAACGGGAGACGCGCGGGACGCGGGGAACTCAGATCACAGCCTCGACGGCGGTGACTTCCGGCACATAGGTGCGCAGCATGTTCTCGATGCCCATCTTCAGTGTCTGCGTGGAGGACGGGCAACCGGCGCAGGCACCGCGCATGCTGAGCATGACGACGCCGGTGGCGGCATCGAAGCTGCGGAAGGTGATGTCGCCGCCATCCTGCGCCACGGCGGGGCGGATGCGGGTTTCGAGGAGTTCCTTGATCTCGTTGACGATCTCGGCTGTTTCGCCCTCGTAGACGATCTCGTCCTCATCGGACACGGCATCGGCATCCACCACCGGCAGACCGGCCATGTAATGGTCCATGATGGCGGCGAGCACCATCGGCTTGACGTGTTTCCAGTCTTTCCCGGCGGCCTTGCTGACCGAGACGAAATCGGCGCCCAGGAAGACCCGGTCGACGCCGTCCACATGGAACAGGGCGCGGGCGAGCAGGCTCGCCCTGGCGCTGGCAGCGTCCGGATAGTCGAACGGGCCGTGGAATCCCGCCACCGGCAGGCCGGGCAGGAATTTTACCGTATCGGGGTTCGGTGTCGCTTCAGTCTGGATGAACATGGCGCCTCGCTGTCTGGCGCCAGACATGGCGTGCAAAGCGCGTCAGATCAAGGGATAGCGACTTCGGCAGTGGCCGCATCAGCGGCGGCATCCGTCCCGGCGACGTCCTCCGCAATCGCGGGCGCGGGCGTAAGGCGGGCGGCGAGGTCGGCCGAGGCCTTCTCCGCTTCGACCAGGTAATAGGCCATGCTGGAGAGATGGTCGGGCAGGACGGCGCCCGGGCCCTGCTGGTTCGATAAGAAGACGGGCTTCATCTCCGCGGCGCGTTTCCACGAGGCTTCGGCGCGCGCCAGGGCGGCGGCCAGTTCGGCGTTTCCAGTCAGGCCGTAGGCGCGGGCCTTGCCGGCGAGGATGAGCTCATGCGCGAGGTGGGCGCGGGCCTTGGCGGCGTAGAACGCGGTGATGTCTTCCCGGCTGGCGAGCCAGGCGCTGTGCTCAGCGTTGATGCGGACCGACAGGGCGGCGATGTCTTCCTTCGCCCAGCCGGCAAACAGGGCCATCTCGAGCGGCAGGGTTTCTTCAGGCGACGGGCGCAGGGCGAGGCCGCGCGAGGCGCGCGTGTCAAAGCGGTTGAGTGCTTCGGCGGCGGCGGTCAGGCGCGGCAGCATGTCCTCGCCCGGCACGGACATGAGGAGACGCGAGGCGGCGGCGAGGTCCCCGTCCGGGCCATAGGCATTCGCGGCAACTTCGGAGAGCAGCTTGACGTGTTCGGAGAGGCCGGTAGCGGTCGCTTCCTGCCAGGCGGGTAGCGCGGTAAGCCGCGCCTGCGGGTGCCATCTGGCGCGGTCATCGGCCCAGCCTGCCCCTGCAAGTTCGCGCGCGACCTTGTGGATAGCGATACCGACGCCAGACACGGACCAACTCTCGTTCGGCGGGAAGACCACCGGGCTGTCATCGATATCGCTGGAGATGACCACCGCCGCCGGATAAGCGCCGATCACGGCCAGCACGAGCATCAGCTTGAAGTACCCGACGATCCGCTTCCAGCCTTTCTGTAAGCTGAGCATCATCGGGCTCGGCTCGGCATGTTCCAGCGAAATGAAGTGTCCGGCCGGGATCGGCGCAGGGCGCGGCGTGGCGCGCAGGTCTTCGTCGTAAGCCTTAGGGAGCTTCGCTGCAGCAGAGCTTGAGGGCATGGGTTTACGCCTGTCCTGAGCGGGTGGCCGGGTCAAAGTTATCTTTCCCGATTATGCGGTCATCAGCATGGCAATAACAGGGCGGCGCTGCATAAAATTTCTGACAACCGCCCCAGTTGCCTAAAGAAACAGCATTAACCAGCCGGAGGAACGATCTCGGCTTTTGTGACAATTTCCGTCTCAGTGCCGGATTCGTCCGTGAACGTCAGGATGACGTCGATCTGGGAACCTGCCTCGATCGGGCCGACCCCGAACAGCATCAGATGGTTACCGCCCCGTTCAAGCACGAGGGGCGTCTCCTCGGTGACGGGGAAGCTCTCGACCTTGCGCATCTGCATCATGTCGTTTTCCATCGACATGGTGTGCATTTCGACATTCCGGGCCGCATCGGTGCGGGCACCGATCAGAGTGACCGGGCCTCCCTGGACGCTGACATGCAGGCCGCCGCCGGTGATGTCGCGGCCTTCCGGAGGCTCGACGATGAAGGCATCGCGCACTTCGATGACGGCGGCGCCGCCGGCAGCCGGCGCTGCCGCGGTTTCGCCGCATCCGCCCAGAAGGAGCGCGGCCGGCAGGATCAGGCTGGACAGGAAACGCATAGGGCAATCCTCCAAATGGCTTAGGGGGAAGATGCGGAGCGTCGCGCCGAAAGACAAGCGCTGCCTGCGTCGCAGGCTGCTTAAGCGCGCCAGAAACCCACGACGCGGCGGATTTCGTCCATGATCGGTGCGGCGATGGCGTTGGCGCGTCCGGCGCCATCGGCGAGGACCCGGTCGATGCCCGCCGGATCGGCGAGAACCTCACGGAAGCGCGCGGTGATAGGGGCCATGTGGGCAACGGTGACGTCAGCAAGGGCGGGTTTGAAGATGCCGAAGCCCTTGCCTTCGAATTCGGCGAGCACGCTCTCGACCGTGCGGCCCGAGAGGGCGGCATAGATGCCGACGAGGTTTTCGACTTCGGGGCGGCCTTTCAGCTCCTCAGGCGTCGCGGGGATGACGCCGGTATCGGTGGTCGCCTTCCTGATCTTTTTCGAGATCGCGTCGGCGTCATCCACCAGCGTGATCCGCGAGAGGTCCGAGGGGTCCGACTTCGACATCTTCCTGGTGCCGTCCTTGAGCGACATGATCCGGGCGCCGGGGCCCTTGATCATCGGCTCGGGCAGCGGGAAAAATCCAGGCACCCCGTATTCGCGGTTGAAGCGGTCGGCGATGTCGCGGCTGAGCTCGAGGTGCTGTTTCTGGTCCTCGCCGACGGGCACATGGGTCGCCTTGTAGGCGAGAATGTCGGCAGCTTGCAGCACCGGATAGGTGAACAGGCCAACGGACGCGCGCTCGGCATCCTTACCGGCCTTGTCCTTGAACTGGGTCATCCGCTCGACCCAGCCCATACGGGCAACGCAATTGAAGATCCAGGCGAGCTCGACATGTGCGAGCACGGAGGATTGCGCGAAGATCACGGATTTCGACGGATCCACACCGGCGGCCATGAAGGCGGCCGCGATCTGGCGGGTCTGGTCGATCAGGGCGCCGCGCTCGATCGGCATGGTGATGGCGTGCAGGTCGACGACGCAGAACACGCAGTCATGGCCCTCGGCCTGCAGGTCGGCGAACTTCTTCAGGGCGCCGAGGTAGTTGCCGAGATGCAGGTTTCCCGTCGGCTGGATGCCGGAGAAGACGCGGTTCGGGCCGGTATAGGCGGGCGTATTTTCTGTCATGGTGACAGGCGTCTAGCGTGTTTGATCAACGCCGCAAAGCCTGCCGGATGTCGCTGATCCGGAGGGCGCCGGTAATCAGCGCGGCGAGGCCGTAGATGACGGCAGCGGCGCCAACCGTGGCCCCGGCGGCGAGGGCATGGGAGCCTCCCACAGCCTCGATGATGGCAGGCTGCTGCCAGAGCATCAGCCAGATGCCGGCACCGAGGATCGCGGTGGCAAGCGCGGCCCGGAAGAGGCCTGTCCAGAGCCGGGGGCCTGGACGGTACCAGCCGCGCCGGGCGAGGCTGACTGCGAGCAGGCCGGCATTGACCCAGGCTGCCGCGCTGGTCGCGATGGCGAGGCCGGGAAAGCCGTCCTGGCCGGATTGCTTGAGCCAGAAGAAGAGACCTGCGCCGAGGAGCGTGTTCACCGCGACGGAGACGAGGGCAAAGCGCATCGGCGTTTTCGTGTCTTCGCGCGCGAAAAAGGGCGGGGCGAGAACCTTGATCAGCACGAAGGCGGGCACGCCCCAGGCGAAGTGGAAAAGCGCGGCGCCGGCGGCGGCGGCGTCCGAGGGAAGGAAAGCGCCGCGCACGAAGAAGGCGTCGATCAGGTAGACCGGTGCGATCATCAGGCCGGCGGCGGCAGGAAAGGTCAGCGCCAAGGCTAGGCCGAGGCCTTCGTCCATGGTGCGGGCGCCGGCGGCGGCATCCCCTGCCCGCGCGGCGCGGCTGAGGCGCGGCAGAATGGCGACGCCGACCGCGACGCCCACGAGGCCGAGCGGCAGCTGATAGAGCCGGTCGGCGGCGTAGAGCCAGCTCTTGGCGCCGACCTCGAAACTCGCGAGCGACTGGCTGACGATGATGTTGATCTGCGTGCCGGAGGCGGCGATCGTACCGGGCACGGCGAGGAGCAGCACTTTCTTGACGGCCGGCGTGAGGCGCGGCCAGCCGATCAGGCTGAGGTTCACCTTCTGGTGCGCGACGCCCCACCAGAGGGCGCCCGCCTGCAGGAGGCCCGCGATGAAGAAGGCGATGGCGGCATAGGTGGCGGTCAGCTGGGGCGTGGTGCCGAGGAGGCCGGCGGGGATGAGGCAGAGGTTCAGAAGCGTCGGCGCGCCGGCCGACAGGATGAACCGCTCCAGCGAGTTCAGCACGCCCGAGAACAGCGCAGCGATGGCCATGAAGGTGAGGTAGGGCATCGTGATGCGGGTGAGCAGCACGGCGAGATTGTAGTTGGCGGTGTCATCCGCCTGGCCGCCATGGATGATCAGCAGCACCCAAGGCATGAAGATCTGCGCAAGGATGGTGAGGGCGGCGGTAGAGGCGAACAGGACCTTCAGTGCGTCTTCGGCAACCGCCCGGGCGGCTTCCGGACCATCAGCCTCCAGCGTGCGCGCATAGGTCGGCACGAATGCCGAGGCAAAGGCGCCCTCAGCGAAGATGCGGCGGAACAGGTTCGGGAACTGCTGAGCGGTCGCCCAGGCATCGCCCACCGGCCCGGCGCCGATCTTGGCGGCGAGGATGATGTCTCGCGCAAAGCCGAGGATACGGCTGGCGAAGGTGAGGGACGCCTGTACGGCGGTGTTGCGAACCAGGCTCATACCACCCGCTTTCCCTGAATTCTCAGAAGCTGTCCACGGCGCGTGACCGTCTGAGTTTCCGGGCCGGCGTTTGCGGGCCGTCCGGTTCTTCGCGCGACAAGACAGCCATAAGACGTTCTTTCAGGGCCTCTTTGCGGGCCTTTGACAGGCCGCCGACGGCGCCGTCCGGCTGGACATAGAAGGCATCGAACACCCGCTCGCCATACGAGCCGACATGCGCGGAGTGGATTGACAGTTTCAACTCGGCCAGCACCTCGGCCACTTCGTGAAGCAGGCCCGGCCGGTCGCGCGCGGCGACGTCGATGACCGTGTAGTCGGCCGAAATGTCGTCGTGAATCTGGACCGAGGGCTGGACAAGGAAGGCGGCTTCGCGCCGCCCGGCACGGGACTTGAGACCGCCTTTCGGCGCATTGCCGGCCATCGCCGCCCGGATGGCCTTTTCGAGCGCCACAAGGCGCTGCGTGTCGCCATCGCCAAACGGGAGCCCGCGGATGTCCTGCAGCATGAAGACGTCGACGATCTGGCCGCCGCGCGAGGTGAAGACCTGCGCTGCGACGATGTTGGCGCCGAGATGGGCAAGCGTACCGGCGAGATCAGCGAACAGGCCCGCGCGGTCCTTGCCGGAGACGAGCAGCGCGACCGCGCCGCCTTCCGGCGCCATGCGCGTGGTGACGACATCGCCGCCCTTGGCGAGCGCGCCAGCATGCCAGGCGATGTCGCCTTCGTCGAAGCCGGTCCAATACGCGGTTTCAAGTTCGAGCAGCAGCGGCGGCAGCGCGCCGAGCCGGTCGATGATTGCGGCTCGGCGGTCCTCGGCGCGGCGTTCAAGCTCGCCCTGCACGCCGGCCTCGTCGGCGCGCCCGCCGCGCAGCGCGGCGGCGGTGTTGCGGTAAAGGTCTGCGAGCAGCTGGCCTTTCCAGGCGTTCCAGACGGCGGGGCCAACGGCTTTGATGTCGGCGACAGTGAGGATATAAAGGAGGCGCAGGCGCTCCAGCGAGCCGACGAGGCGGGCGAAGGTAGCGACGGTGCGCGGATCGGAAATGTCGCGCTTCTGGGCGGTTTCGCTCATCTCGAGGTGGTGGCCAACGATCCAGACGACGAGATCGGTTTCGTCGCCTGGCAGGCCGAGGCGCTCGCAGGCGCGGCGCGAGGTGGTCATGCCGGCTTCCTGCTGGTCGCCTTTCCCCTTGCCGGTATCGTGCAGCAGCATCGAGAGATACAGCGCGCGGCGGTTCTCGATCTGGCCGAACAGTTCGTGCGCGAGCGGGGCGATGTCGCCGCGCCCGTGTTCGAGATCGGCGATGGTCTCGACGGCGCGCAGCGTGTGCTCATCGACCGTGTAATGATGATACATGTTGAACTGGGTCTGCGCGACGATCGAGCCGAATTCGGGGATCGCGCGGCCGAGCACGCCGGCCTCGTTCATGCGGCGCAGGGTGAGGCCGGGCTCCTTGCCGCCGAGGACGGTATCGAGGATCAGCGCGCGGGCTTCCGGCAACACGCGCACGGCTTCTGTGAAACCGCGCAGGTTGCGTGTCAGCGCCGTCAGCGCGGCGGGGTGGATGTCCTTCTGCTCGCGCCGGGCCAGGGTGAAGAGGCGGATCATGTTGAGCGGATCGCTCGCCATGACGGCGTCGTCGGTGATGCTGATGCGGCCGGTGTCGATCATGAAGCCTGGCTCCGGCAGCGGCTGCGGCGGGCGGGCGGGAAGGAAACGGCGCAGGCCTTCGGGCTTTTTCTTATGGTCTGCTTCCAGCTTGGCAGCGAGGATGCGCGTCAGGCCGCCGACATCCTTGGCGACGAGGAAATAGCGCTTCATGAAGCGCTCGACGCCCTGCTGGCCCTCGCGGTCGCGGTAGCCCATGCGGGCGGCGATCTCGGGCTGCAGGTCGAAACTCAGCCGGTCCTCGGCGCGGCCGGTGACGAAGTGGATGTGGCAGCGCACGGTCCAGAGAAAACGCGCAGCGCGGATGAAGACAGCATACTCATGATCCGTGAACGGACCGGATTTCATCACCTCCTCAAGGGAGTCGCCGCCGTACATGTGCTTGCCGATCCAGTAGAGCGTCTGCAGGTCGCGAAGACCGCCTTTGCCTTCCTTGAGGTTCGGTTCGACGACGTAGCGGGCATCTCCGGTGCGGGCATGGCGGGCATCGCGCTCGGCCAGCTTGTCGGCGATGAACTGGGCATCCTTGCCTTTCACCGACTCGCGCTGGAAGAGGGCCATCATTTCGTTGGCCAGTGCCTCGTCCCCGCAGATGAAGCGGGCGTCCAGCATACTGGTCTTGATCGTCACGTCATCCTGGGCGAGCTTGACGCATTCCATCGGTGTACGGAATGCGTTGCCGACCTTCAGCCCCATGTCCCAGAGGGCATAAAGCATGTATTCGATCACACTTTCCGTATGCGGACTGGCCTTGTAGGCGCGCAGGAAGAGAAGGTCGGTATCCGAGGACGGCGCCATGACTCCCCGGCCATAGCCGCCGATAGCGATGATCGCCAGACGCTCGGCTTCGGTCGGGTTGGAGGCTCGGTGGACGTGGGTGACAGTAAAATCATAGAGCGCGTGAATTACCTCGTCCTGCACCGCGGCGAGTAGGCGGGCCGTATCGAGCCCGTCGGCCCCCTGCTGCAGGCGTTCCTGCGCGATCAGGCGGCCGCGGAACATGGCGCCGTGCAGGAGGTTCAGGGCCTGTTTGCGGGCGACCTGCGGGCTGTTCATGTTGTCGAGGGCTGCGGCGGTGAGCTTCACGCGCAGCGCGCGGCCATCGATGATGTCGGCAATGCGCCATTTGCCCGGCCGGCGGGAAACCGGGGTGCGGGTCGTCCGGTTGGTCAGGGTGGGCGGGGGAACGGGCGGGGAGGTCATCGCAGTTCAGGATAGCAGGTTTGAGGCCGGCGCCTATGGTCAGAGGGCCGCACTCGTCCAATATCTTGTGCACCCTGTCCGAACCCAGGGGCTCGCCGGAGAGTGCGCCCTGCCCCATATTGGGACGGCAACAGGGAGACCGGCGATGGACGGAAACATGACCAGGGAAATCATGCGCTGGCTGCATATCACCGGCGGCATGATCCTGTTTGCCTATGTCTATACGCCGTTGGCGGAAAACCCGTTCTTCGCCGACACGGCGAAGAACGTGATTTTCCCCGGCCTCGCGCTGACCGGCCTGGTCATGTGGCAGTGGCCGCTATTTCGCGGCCTCTTCCGCAAGAAGGATTAGAGCAGGTCCCCGCCGGCGGCTGCGGCGGTCGTGCCGTCCTTCTTGAAGGCGCGGATGACGTTCTTGCCAGTGATCCACTTATGGACCTCGTCCGGCCCGTCGACGAGGCGCTGGGAGCGGATGTGGGTATACCAGGCGGCGAGCGGCGTATCGAGCGAATAGCCGAGCGCGCCGTGCAGCTGGATCGCGGTGTCGACCACGTCATGGACCATGTTGGCGAGGTAGACCTTGGCGATGCCGTTCTCCTGGCGGATGTCCATGCCGTTCTCGGCCTTGTAGGCGATGTGCATCAGCATCAGGCGGGCGATGTAGATCTTGCTGGCGCA
>CALGEF010000455.1 GCA_937881755.1 uncultured Acidobacteriota bacterium | reverse complement strand
GAAGCGCTGGCCGCGACTCGCGGCGAACGCACCCCCGGCGACCTAAAACACAGCCTGAACTTCGGCGCGCGGCTGCCGGGGGCCCCCTGGCCGGCGGTACCCGCCGGACTGGAAACCGCGTTCCGCGCCTATTTCGTGCAGATGGAACAGCTGGCCGCCGTCCTGCGGCGCATGTTCTGTGCCGCAATCGGCCTGCCGCCCGATCATTTCGAGGCGGATTTCACCGCGCACCTGTCTGCGCTCAGGGTGATCGACTACCCCGCGCAGGACGTGCCGCCGCTTCCAGGTCAGCTGCGCGCCGGGGCCCATACCGACTACGGCTTCATGACCATCCTGCGCTCCGAGGCCGCGCCGGGCGGGTTGGAAGTGCAGACCCGCTCGGGCTACTGGGTCGCGGTGCCCAATGTTGAGGGTGCCTTCGTCATCAACATCGGCGATGCCTTCATGCGCTGGTCGAACGACACTTGGGTGTCGACGCCGCACCGCGTCGTCAACCCACCCGACGGCGCCAGCCAGAGCCGGCGACAGTCAATTCCGTTCTTCGTCAACCCCAACCGCGAAACGATTATCGAATGCCTGCCGCCGTTCCGGGGCGCTGGAAGCCGCTTTGCGCCGATCAGCTTCGAGGACTACATCGCGCTAAAGACCCAGCAGGCTTTCGCCAAGCACTGAGCGGACAGTTGCGAATCGACGAATTTCCGTCAGCAGTGAAGCAAAATTGGGCCACGGGGCCGCGCAAAACTGGGCCACTTTGGGTTTGCGCGGGACGCGTGTGATGGGCTCCGGCCAGTCAGCCGCGCTCGCCATGTAGCTTGCGGTTGACTGGCCGCTTTGGACCGTCAGGTCCAAGTCTTATGCTTTGGATCAGGTGTTGTCGCCGGTCTTGCGCGCGCGACTTTGCGCGAGGCGATAGCTTTCGCTGTTCATCGCGAGGATGTTGACGTGGTGGGTCAACCGGTCAAGGAGCGCGCCGGTCAGGCCGGTTCGGCCTGCACGGTCAGAAAGACGAATTCGGGGCTCAACACCTCGGTGAAACCGTGGTTCAGTTCCGCATCAACCGTCAGGCTGTCGCCCGCGCGCATGGTCATGCTCTGCTGGCCGTAGCGATAGACGGCCTCGCCTGCGATGACCTGCACGAAGACGACGCCATGGCCGACATAGCTGGGCGGCGGCCCGGCGCTGCGCAACATCGTCACCAGACGCGCCTGAAACCGCAGATCCTTGCGGGCGTGGATCGCAAGGTTGATGTAGTCGTGGCGGTGATCATCGGTGATGCGTGTCGATTTCAGACCATCGCCATGGCGCACGAGGGTGAAATCGGTGTGATCGGTCGAGGCCTGCCGGAAAAGCGAGACGATGGGCACTTCCAGCGCCTCGCCCAGCGCCGCCAGCGTCCCGATCGAGGGCGAGACCAGCCCGTTCTCGATCCGGCTGATCATCGCCGTCGAGATCCCCGAGAGATCGGCCAGCGAGCGCGCGGAATGCCCCCGCTGCAGCCGCAATTCCTTGAGGGCGGTTCCGATGGCCTTGTCGATGCGCTTGCCGGGGGTCGTGGGATCGGTCACCTCGGCGGTCACTCCGTCTTGTAGTAACCGACCACGTCGCCCTCGGTCGTGACCCCGAGACCGTTCAGCAACCTGTTGACGTAGTTGAAATATCCAACGATCTGGTTGATCTCGAGGATCTCACCGTCGGTCCAGCCCGCGCTGCGCAATGCCTCCACATCCGTGCGCGCCATCTGGCCGGGCGCAAGCGTCAAGCGTTCGGCATAGACCATCGCGGCCAGATGTGCGCCGTCAAAGGCATCTTGGGGGCGGCGGGCCTGTATCGCGGCCTCGATCACATCGGCGCGGGCGTCGTCGCCGATCAGGTGGCGCGCGTTCGACCAGTGGTTCGCGTAGGAATAGGGGCAGTCGTTCAGCGTGGACACGTAGGAACTGATGACCTCCTGGAACCACATCGGCACGGTATTCGAGGGATCGTGCAGGCAGGCCCGATAGAGCACGACATGTCCGTTCATCGTGCTTGGCCGGAGCGAATGAACCCGCATGACGTTGTCGACCGTACCATGCGGTGTGCGCGCGAAATCGAGCGCAGCCTTCAGCGTCTCGTCGGCCTCTTCATCCGACAGCATCTTGATCCAGGCGGACATGATCGCTCCCTCCCACATGCGGTGCCCAAACACTGTGCGACGATTGCGGCATGCCGTGTCGCACAGATTTTCATTGACGATGAATTGCACCTTGCGCAACCTTATTCAACACTGCGCAACGAACTCGGGGACGACGTCATGCCATTCAGGACCGGTGCGTCACGGCCACCCGAAGGCTACGGTCAGCGCGCATGACACAGGCCGCGCCGATCATCGAGGCCAGGTATCTCGACAAGTTCTACGGCGATTTTCACGCGGTGAAAGACGTCAGCCTGCGCGTCCGGCAACGCGAGAAGATGGTGATCTGCGGCCCGTCGGGGGCGGGCGAATCCACGCTGATCCGCTGTTTCAACGGGCTGGAACGGCGTGCTTCCGGCACATTGACCGTAGACGGGATCGAGGTTCACGAACATGCGCCGGGCCTGCGCGCGCTGTGCCAGCACGTCGGAATGGTGTTCCAGCAGTTCAACCTGTTTCCGCACCTGACCGTGCTGGAAAACCTGATGATCGGCCCGCTCAAGGTGCGCGGCATGTCGAAGGACCAGGCCGAACAGACCGTGCGGCGCTTTCTCGAGCGGGTCCATATCCCCGAAATACCCCGCGCAGCTGTCGGGCGGCCAGCAGCATAACATCAACCAACAGAGCCGGAGCCCTCCCGACCAAAATCAGGCCGCCTGTTCCAAATCATTCGACGACGGACTCGCTGAGCCTGCAGCACGCCCACCCGAAAGCAGAACGCCCATCATGCAACGCTACTCCCTCTTGTCCCTGCTGCGCCACGGCCTGAACCGGCACACGACCTGGGCGCCTGCATGGCGCAGCCCACCGCTCCGCGAGCGCTACGATGTCATCGTCATCGGCGCGGGCGGGCATGGGCTGGCCACAGCCTATTACCTGACGAAGGAGCATGGCATCACCGATATCGCGGTGCTGGAGAGCGGCTGGCTGGGCGGCGGCAATATCGCGCGCAACACGGTGACGATCCGGTCAAATTATATGCGCGACGCTTCGATCCCATTCTATGTCAAGTCGGTGGCGCTTTACGAACAGATGACCCGCGAGCTGAATTTCAACACCATGCATTCGCGCCGCGGCATGATCGACGTGATCCAGACCTGGGGCATGATGCGCGACAGGCGCAGACGTCAGCATATCATGGACCTGCACGGATCGACCTATGAGCAGATCACGACGGCAGAGCTGCGCCGGCGCATCCCGGCGCTGACCGGCGGCGGGGCCGAGGCGCGGCTGCCGATCCTCGGCGGCTTCATCCACCCCGAGGCGGCGGTGAACCGTCACGACGCCGTGGCCTGGGCCTATGCGCGCGCGATCGACGCGATGGGCGGCGAAATCCACCAGCAGACGCCCGTCACCCAGCTGATGCGCGGCCCGGACGGGCGGATCGCGGGCGTGGTGACGCCGCGCGGCGTGATTCGCGCGCCCAAGGTCGCAGTGGCGGTCTCGGGCCATACCACGACCCTAACCGAGACGGCGGGGCTGCGCCTGCCACTGCGCACCATGAACCTGACCGCCTTCGTGTCCGAACCAGTGCAGCCGCTGATCGACGTGATCGTGAATTGCCCCGATGCGGGCTTTTACCTGAGCCAGTCGGACAAGGGCGAGCTGGTGATCGGCGGCGCCCCCGATCCGGGGCAGAGTTTCCGCCGCGACATCAAGCAGACCGTGTTCGAGGATACGGTCTCGGCGATGCTGTCGCTGTTTCCGGCCTTCAAGGGGCTCAAGATGCTGCGGCAATGGGGCGGACATCTGGACATCGCGCATGACGCCTCGCCGATCCAGGATGAAACCGATGTGCCGGGGCTGTTTGTCACCGCGGGCTGGTGGGGCGGCTACAAGGCGATCCCGGCGGGCGGGCTGACACTGGCGCATCTGGTGGCGACGGGTCGGCCGCACCCGCTGATGGCGCCCTTCTCGATCAAGCGGTTCCGGCATCTCGACTACGTGATGGAATCCGGCACAACCACCGCCCGTTAGACAGGACCCGCCGCCATGATGCTGATCCCCTGCCCGTTCTGCGGGCCTCGCACCGAAAGCGAATTCGCTTATGGCGGCCCTGTCCGCCCGCCCCGCCCGGACCCTGCCACGACCGCGGAGGCAGACTGGGTGGGCTGGCTGACCGAGGTGCCCAATCCGCTGGGCCCGGTCGAGGAACGCTGGTGCCACCTCCGGGGCTGCGGCAGCTGGCTGACGCTGTGGCGCGACACCCGCACCCATGCCATCGTCGGAGGGCCTCAGGATGCAGAATGACCGGTTGGCAAAGGGCGGACGGATCGACCGGACCCGCCCGCTGCGCTTCACCTTCAACGGGCGCGCCTATACCGGGTTTGCGGGGGACACACTCGCCTCGGCGCTTCTGGCCAATGGTGTGCGGCTGACCGCGCGCAGCTTCAAGTATCACCGCCCGCGCGGAATCGTGGGTGCGGGCGTCGAAGAGCCCGCGACGATGGTCGAACTGCTGGGCGCGGATGCCTCGGGCAACCGCCCCGTCACGACCGTCGAGCTGCGCGAGGGGCTGGCGGCACGCTCGGTCAATTGCTGGCCCTCGCCCGCCGTCGATCTGGGGGCGGTGGCGCAGCTGGCAGCGCGGTTCATCCCGGCGGGGTTCTATTACAAGACCTTCAAATGGCCGAACTGGCACCTTTACGAACCCTCGATCCGCAAGGCCGCCGGGCTGGCCGCGGCGCCCAAGTCGCCGCCCGTGGGCGGGCGCTACGAGACCCGCTTTGCCCATGCCGATCTGCTGGTCGCGGGCGCAGGGCCTTCCGGGCTGATGGCGGCCCTTTTTGCGGGGCGGGCCGGTCTGCGGGTGATGATCGCCGACGAGGGGATCGAGCCCGGCGGCGCGCTGTTGTCGCGGCGGCTTTCGATCGGGGGGCGCCCGGCGCTGGACTGGGTCGCGGAGACGGTGGCCGAGCTGGAAGCGATGGGCAATGTCACGCTCCTGCGCCGTGCAACCGTCTGGGCCTATCGCGAGCATGATTACCTGCTGGTGACCGAGCGTGCGCCCGATCGCACGGGGCTGCTGGAACGCACATGGCGGGTGCGAGCGGGCCATGTCATCACCGCCACTGGCGCCATCGAACGCGGGCTCGTCTTCGGCAACAACGACCGGCCGGGGGTAATGCTGGCCTCGGCCGTGCAGAGCTATGTCAACCGTTATGGCGTGGCGCCGGGCAGACGGGCCGTGATCTTTGCCAACAACACTTCCGCCTATACCGTCGCCGCCGATCTGGCCGCTGCCGGGATCGAGGTGGCGGCGATCATCGACAGCCGCAGCGATGTGCCCGCCGAGGCGCGGGCGGCGGTGCCGGGCCTGCCGATCCGGGCCGGGTATGTCGTGACCACCGCCCATGGCGGCCGCAGCCTGCGCGGGGTGACGGTGGCCCCGCGCGACGGCGGCGAGGCCGAGCGGCTGGACTGCGACCTGCTGGCGGTTTCGGGCGGGTGGAACCCGGCGGTGCATCTGTTCTCGCAATCGCGCGGAACGCTGCGCTACGACGACAGCCTGGCCAGCTTCCTGCCCGGCGATGCGGCGCAGTCGACCTGCGCGGCGGGCGCTGCGGCAGGCGCGATGGAGCTTGAGGCGGCACTCGCCTCGGGCGCAGCGGCAGGCGCCAGCGTCGCTGGCGTGATGCCGCCCGACACGCCCACGGCCCCGGATCTTGCTTATGCCGTTACACCGCTCTGGCGCGTCGAGAGCGCAAGGGGCAAATGCTTTCTCGACCTACAGAACGACGTGACGGTCGAGGATGTGCATCTGGCGCTGCGCGAAGGCTACGCCACGGTCGAGCATGTCAAGCGCTACACCACGGGCGGCATGGGGCTGGACCAAGGCAAGACCGGCAATATCAACATCACCGGCACCGTGGCGCTGGCGCAGGGCGTGCCGATGCAGGCGGTCGGTACCACGACCTTTCGCGCGCCCTACACGCCGGTCTCGTTCGGCGCTGTCGGGGGCTTGCGCGACGGTCCGCTTGCCCTGCCCTATCGCCACACGCCGCTGACGGCGTGGAACATCGCGCAGGGCGCGGTCATGTACGAGGCCGGTGCCCGTTGGCGCAGGCCGGGCTATTTCCCCCGCCCCGGAGAGGCGATGCAGGATGCCATTGACCGCGAAGCCCGCGCGGTGCGCGAGGGCGTCGGCGTCTATGACGGCTCGCCGCTGGGCACGTTCGAGATCAAGGGGCGCGACGCGGCCCGGTTTCTCGATCACATCTACACAACGGTGATGTCCACTCTCGCGCCGGGCGCTGGGCGCTATGGTCTGATGCTGAGCGATGACGGGCTGATCTTTGATGACGGGGTCTGTTTCCGCCTCGATGCGCAGCGCTGGATCGTCTCGAGCTCGACCGGCAACGCCGATGCGGTCCATCGCCATATGGAGATGTTGCTACAAACCGACTTGCCGGACTGGTCGGTCTTTGTCACGCCGGTCACGGCACAATGGGCCAATGCCACGATCTGCGGCCCGAAGGCACGCGAGGTTCTGGCCGACCTTGGCACCGATATCGACCTTTCGCCCGAAGCCTTCCCCTTCATGAGCCTGCGCGACGGCATGGTTGCCGGGCTTCCCGCCCGCATCGTGCGGGTCAGTTTCACCGGCGAACTCTCCTTCGAGATCAATGTCGCGCCGCGGCACCTGCCCGCGCTCTGGGACCGGATCATGGCAGCCGGTGCGCCCCATGGCATCCTGCCTGTCGGATCCGAAGCCAACCATGTGCTGCGGGTCGAAAAGGGCTTTCTGTCGCTGGGGCACGAGGTCGATGGCACCGTCGATCCTTATGACCTTGGCATGGGCTGGGCCATGTCGCGCAAGAAGCCCGATTACATCGGCAAGCGCGCGGTCGAGATTCGGCGCGCCACTGGCAAGATGCGGCACGAACTTGTCGGCATCATCCCCGAGCCAGATGTCCAGATCCCCGAGGGGGCACCGCTGACACCGGGCGGGCACCGACAGGCGAGCGAAGGCTTCGTCACCGCTTGCGTCAAGAGCGTGGCACAGGATCGCTGGGTCGGCCTTGCGCTGGTGGACGATGGGCATGCCCGCCACGGCGAGATGGCGCATGTGCGCCTGAAGGGCGGTAAGGTGATCGCGGTGCGCATCACGCGGCCCTGCCACTACGATCCCGATGGCGAAAGGCTGAGGTCCTGACCATGCCCTATGACGTGACCACGACGCGGCTCGACACGCAGGCGCTGTTCGACCTGAAGGGACCAGCGGCCTCGCTGCGCCACTGGAAGGGCCCCGATCTGCCCGCCTTTCCAGACCAGCCGAATACACGGGTGGATGAAGGGGGCCTGAGCCTGATGTGGATCGGCCCCAATCACTGGCTTCTGCGCGCCCCTCTGCCCGAAGAGGCCGCACTCGAGGCACGCCTGCGCCCAGCCGAGGCGCCGGCAGACATTTCCATCGTCCGGGTCTCGGACACGCTGGCCTTCTTCCGCCTCACCGGGCCGGAGGTGGGCGAGATCATGGCCATCGCCTGCCCGCTCGACCTGCACCCCGCGCGCTTCGGCGCGCAGGCAGCCTGTTTCACAGAAGCCTTCGGACTGAAGGCGCTGGTGACGCGCTGCGCGGACGGGTTCGATCTGGCCGTCGAGCAAAGCT
>CALGEF010000454.1 GCA_937881755.1 uncultured Acidobacteriota bacterium | reverse complement strand
GCGCATCATGATGGCAGTGGAGGCAAAAGAAAACGGCTGCGGGCAGGTCGCGGTGCGTGGCCGCGATGATGCGCACACTGGTGGTCAGAACCTTCGATCCGCCGACCCGCTGGAATTCGCCATACTCGACCACCCGCAGAAGCTTTTCCTGCAGCGCCTCTCCGGCCGTGGCGATCTCGTCGAGAAAGATCGTGCCGCCATCGGCAAGTTCGAACCGGCCGCGCCGCATGTCGGTCGCGCCGGTAAAGGCGCCGCGTTCGTGTCCGAACAGTTCCGAATCCAGCAGCGTTTCCGATAGCGCCGCGCAGTTCACCTTCACGAAGGGGCCTTCCCAGCGCTTTGACAGGAAGTGCAGCCGCTCGCCGATCAGTTCCTTGCCGGTGCCCCGCTCGCCGATCACCAGCACCGAGCGGTCCAGCGGGGCGACCCGGCTCGCATGCTCCTGCGCGCTCAGCCAGGGCGGCGATTCTCCGACAAGCTGTTTCGAACGGTCCTGCATGCGGTCTTTTTAGCGAAAATCTATTCAAAGTTCGACCATTATTTTGGTCATTTTAACCGAGCATTTCTTAAAAAACATGCCGGGATAAGTTTTTTATTACAATATTTCAGGGCTCTAAAGAATTAATCCGAAATTGGCACGGTCCTTGAAAACACTGAAGCCATCAGGCGACGGGCGTTGCCAACCCCAACGAAGGACAAGGAAGACCATGAACGACCAGGACTACCGCTACCCGCCGCGCTCCGACTCCGGCCGCTTTGGCCGCTGGCTGTCCACGCGCTCCGCTGAAACCTGGATGTTCTTTGCCGCAGGCGTGATCCTCGGCGGCCTCTTCTTCTGATCCGGGACAAAGAAAGGAAACTGACAATGGGTCTCTTCTCCCGCCTCGGCGACATCATCAACTCGAACCTCAACGCGATGCTGGACGGCGCCGAAAACCCCGAAAAAATCGCCCGGCTGATCATCCAGGAAATGGAAGACACGCTGGTCGAAGTACGCACCTCCGCAGCGCGCGCCATGGCCGACAAGAAAGAAATGGAACGCGAAATCGTCCACTTCTCGGCCTCGCGCGATGACTGGGCAGCAAAAGCCGAACTCGCTATCGACAAGGGCCGCGAGGACCTTGCCCGCGGCGCGCTGCTGGCCAAGCAGAAATCGGAAACCGAAATCGTCCGCCGCCAGGAAGCGATGGTGATTGCCGAAGAAGCCTTCCTGCGCCGTCAGGAAGACCTCGTGAAACTGCAGGCGAAACTCGACGAAGCGAAGGCCAAGCACCGCGCCCTGGTGATGCGCCGCGAAGCCGCCGAGCAACGCATCCGCATGCGCAGCCAGCTCTATGATGGCCGCGCCGACGAGGCGATCCTGCGCTACAACCAGCTGGAGCGCAAAGTCGACGAGATGGAAGCCTACGCCGACACGATCCGCGGCGGCGAGCCTGGCCTTGCGCAGGAGTTTGCCGAACTGGAGCAGAACGATTCGGTCGAGAAGGAACTCGCCGCCCTCAAAGCCCGCAAGGGCAAGCCGGCCGCCAAGAAGACGGAAGGCTGATTGATGCTGACCTCCGTAATCGTTCTGACCGTCGTGCTGTCGATGGTGTGCGCCCCCGGTCTGATCGCCGAAAGCCGCGCCGCGGCCGAAGCCCGCCGGGCTGAGGGAGACGCCTGATGGACGAAGCTTCCATCGTCGTAGTCGCCGTCATGGGGATCGTCTCGATCTTCATCATCCTGCCTGCGATGATCTTCCACTACGTCACACTGTGGCGCCGCCAGAAGACGCTGCAACCGGATGACGAGCGAATGCTCGAAGACCTCTGGCGGTCTGCCAAAGCGATGGAGCGTCGCATCGAGTCCCTCGAAGCGCTGCTCGAAAAGAATGAGGCGGACGCCCCGCGCCGTCC
>CALGEF010000453.1 GCA_937881755.1 uncultured Acidobacteriota bacterium | reverse complement strand
GAGCTCGATATGCTGGCCTTCCGGGGAGAAGCTCCATTTCTGCGCCGACGGGATCTTCTCGTCCCGGAATGTGTCCGAGACCGCCTCGCGTGCAAACAGCCCGCGCCGGTTCACCCAGGCCCCGAGGTTGGTTGAGACCGTCACATCCGGCGAGGTCGTCAGGATACGGCGTGACAGTTCGGTCTCCTCCCGCGCATGCGCGTCGAGGATCTTGCCGAACCCCGCCTGCGTCGAGAGCATCTCGTCGTCCAGAAATACCGGCCCGGGAGAGGGCACGGCCGGCGAGGTATAGCGCCTCGGCCCGGCCGCAAAGAATGGAACTTCCCGCAATAATTCCTTGAGCACCGACGGATTCTGTACACCTGCCAGCGGTTCCCATTCCTCACCCTCGGCGATGCCCATCAGCGTCTGGAACTCGGCCATCTGCGCCCTGGTCATCAGGCCGGCATGGTTGTCCTTGTGCCCGGCCAGCGGCGTGCCCCAGCCCTTGATCGTGTAGGCGAGGAACACGGTCGGCGTCTCGTCGCGGGCCCGGTCAAACGCCTCGCACAAGGTCTCGAGGCACTGGCCGCCGAGATTGTTCATCAGAGTGCTGAGCTCCGCATCGCTGCGCGCCTCGATCAGCGCCGTCACTTCGCCCTGATCGCCGATATCGTCCAGCAGGCGCCTGCGCCAGGCCGCGCCGCCCCTGTAGGTCAGCGCCGAATAGAGCGAGTTCGGGCAGGCCTCGATCCAGTCCCGCAGCCGCCCGCCGCCCGGTTCGGCAAACGCCGCGCGCTGCAGCGCGCCGAAGCGCAGCACCTCCACGCGCCAGCCGAACGCCGTGAAGATCGCCTCCACCCGCGCCCAGAGGCCTTCATGCACCACGCCGTCGAGGCTCTGGCGGTTATAGTCGATGATCCACCAGGTATTGCGCAGGCCGTGTTTCCAGCCTTCCTGAAGGCACTCGTAAACGTTGCCCTCGTCCAGCTCCGCGTCGCCCACCAGCGCCACCATGCGGCCCGGTTTGCGCGCGCCGCTTCCAAGCTGCGTCCACGGACGCGCGATCAGGTAGTCCTGGATCATCGAGGCAAACGCCGTCTCCGCCACACCAAGACCAACCGATCCCGTGGAGAAATCCACGTCGTCGATGTCCTTGGTCCGCGACGGATAGGACTGCGCGCCGCCATAGCCGCGGAAGTTCTCCAGCTTCTCGCGTGTCTGGTTGCCCATCAGGTAGTGCATCGCGTGGAACAAAGGCGCCGCATGCGGCTTCACCGCCACCCGGTCTTCCGGCCGCAGCACATGGAAGTAGAGCGCCGTCATGATCGACACCATCGAGGCGCAGCTGGCCTGGTGCCCGCCGACCTTGACGTCGTCATCGCGCTTCTCGCGCAGATGGTTGGCGTTGTGCACCGTCCAGGCGCTGAGCCAGAGCAGGCGCCGTTCGAGGGCTTTGAGAGTCTCTGTCGGAAGGTTCATGCCCCGAGGTAAATCAGGGCAGGCGCCAAGTCCACAAGAGACAGATGGCTTCAGCCCCGGCCGCGCTGCGCCTTGTCGAACAGGTTCACCAGCGTGGTGCCTGGCACCGAATTCATCTTCTGCATCCAGCCCGGCATACCCTTCAGCATGTCGGCCGTGTCCGACCAGCGTCGCACATTGGCGTCGGCCGCGCGCTGGAAGGCTTCGCGCATGTAGGTCTCGTCCTGGCTGTCCCAGCCATCGCTGAGCGTGATGGACGACAGGTTCATCAGGCTCTTCTGCATCGTCAGCATCGTGTCGAGCGACGCGGCGGTCATCGCCGTGTAGGTGCGCCAGGAATTCATCCAGAAGTCCATCATGTCCTGTTTCCCCATGGGTTGACCCTTTCACGCTAAGCCTCGATTGTGCGGTGCACAACAAGTTTCGTGCCAGGCGCCCCCGGCACGCCGCGGCGCCGCCCCGATTGCGCCGCGCCGGAATGCGCTTAGATTCGCCGGCAGATGAGCGACCAGGTAGTCTTCACCTTCGAACCTTCCCCCGCCCGGGGCCGCGTCCTTGTATTCGATTCGGGCGTTGGCGGGCTCACGGTTGCCGGCGAAATCCGCGCTCTCGGCCCGCGGCTCGCGGTCCACTATGCCGCCGACAACGCCTTTTTCCCGTATGGGGACAAGTCGGATGAGGCCCTGCGCGCGCGCCTGCCGCGTGTAGCGAAAGCCCTCGTGGACGCGGTCCGGCCGGATGTCTTCGTCATCGCTTGCAACACCGCAAGCACGCTGGCCCTCGCGGAAGTGCGCGCCGCCCTCTCCATCCCGGTCGTTGGCACCGTTCCCGCCATCAAGCCCGCCGCGAAGCTCACCGAGACCGGCACCATCGGCCTCCTCGCCACCCCGGGCACCATCCGGCGCGCCTATACCGCGCAGCTGATCGAGCAGTTCGCCGCCGGCAGGCGCGTCATCCTGCATGGCAGTCTGGAGCTCGTGAAACTCGCCGAGGCCCACGCCCGCGGCGAGGATGTGCCGCCCGGCGCTTATGCCGCCGCCCAGGCACCACTCTTCAATGCAGAGGGCGCAGACCAGATCGACACGGTCGTCCTCGCCTGCACGCATTTCCCGCTGGTGCGCGGCCAGTTGATCGCCACTGCGCCGCGTGCCGTGTCCTACATCGATTCAGGCGCCGCGATTGCCCGCCAGACCATCCGTGTCCTGCCGCGGAATACTCTATCCCGCGGGCAGGGAGGAACAGCCTGCCTAACCCGCCCGCCGGACGATACGGACGGCATGATGCGCGTCCTCAGACGTTACGGATTTCCGGAAGTTCAGTTCGTGGCCATCGAGCCGATCGAGATGACTTCGGCGCCGGCCGCGGAGACATAGAGCGACGGCCAGGGCGAATCCTGGACTTGCGCAACTTCGGTCTCGCCGAACCCGTTGAACCGGGTCGACATCGAACGCCCATAAGCACCGATATTGCCGATTTCAACATAGTCGCCCTCGGTCAGGCCGGCCGGAAGCCAGACCTTGCCCGGAAGCATGTCGGCGGAATCGCAGGTCGGTCCGTACACGGTGTATTCTACCATGCGGCCGAGCTTGCGCCCGTCACCCGGAATCGCGCGCATCGGGAACTTCCAGCCTTCGTGCACTGCGTCATAGAGGGCGCCATAGGAGCCATCGTTGACATAGATCTCGCGGCCTTTGGCAAGGTCGACGCGCACCAGAAGGCTTTCCGACTCGGCGACCAGCGCGCGGCCCGGCTCGCACCACAGCTCGGCGTTCTCCAGAACGAACATGTTTTCGAACGAGCGCATCACCATGGCAACATAGTCGTCCATTTCCGGCGGGGTCTTGTCTGCATAGATCGCCGGGAAGCCGCCGCCGACATCGACGATGTCCACGGTCACGCCCGCCTCGATGATGACACGGCTCGCGTCGGCCATCGCCTGCGCCCAGGCCGAGGGCTTCATTGCCTGGCTGCCGACGTGGAAAGATACGCCGACCTCGTCCGCATGACGGCGGGCAAGGCGGAGGATTTCCGCCGCTTCAGCAGCGCTCGCGCCGAACTTGCCGGACAGCGGCAGGGCAGAGCCTTCGTTCGAGACAGCAATACGCACGAGGATAGTCAGGTCCCTGGCGAAGTTTGTAGCTTCGAGGATCTTGTTCAGCTCGGCAACCGAGTCGGTCACATAGATGCGAACGCCATGATTGAAGTAGGCGCGCTCGATCGCGTGGCGCGGCTTCACCGGGTGCAGGAAGGCAATCCTCGCGTCCGGGAAACGGCCACGGATCAGCTGGATTTCCTTTTCGGAAGCCGCGTCAAAGCTGCGGATGCCGGCTTCCCAGAGGGCGTCGAGCACGTGCGGGGCAGGGTTCACCTTGACGGCATAGAACGACTGGGCCGGGAATTTCTCCACGAACCAGCGGGCCGCCGCGGTCACGCGCTCCGGACGAAAGCAATAAGTCGGCAGCTCCGGCTGCAGATTGCGGACAATATTATACGGGGTAGCGTAAGTGTGCATGACACCTAACCTCCAAAGGGCTTCAAACCAGCTTTGGGCGTTAGTACAGGGGGCCCCCCTTTTTGTCGGGTTAGCCCAGATGTCCGCCACATCAATTTCGAATGTGCCTTTAGGGGGTAATCCCCGGATGCGCAAGAAGTTTTTTTACTCTACAGGGGCCTGTCGCAAATCTGTCACTTTTTTTCGCTGGAACTGTCGCGTGACGCGCGTATGCCGAAAAGGCTAATCCTGTCGTAACCGGGTACAACCGAGCGGAGACACGCCATGTTCAAGAGCTTTTTCAGAGCCGCAATCCCTGCTGCAATGTTAATGGCCGCAGCCGCCTGCGGGCAGAGCGACCTGTCGCAGCTGGAAGACGATTCGGCCTCCGGGGTCGCCCCTGTCGCCGGAACGGCCTCCGCCGACCAGAAGATCAAAATCGTCGGCTCCTCCACGGTTGCGCCCTTCTCGCGCACCATCGCCGAGCGTTTTGGCGCCACCACCTCTTTCGCCACCCCGATCGTCGAATCGACCGGCACGGGCGGAGGCTTTAAGGCGTTCTGCGCCGGCGTCGGCCCGGGCGAGCCCTCGATCGCCAACGCATCCCGCCCCATTCAGGACGCCGAGCGCAACCTCTGCGTCGCTGCCGGCGTCAGCAGCATCACAGAAATCCCGCTCGGCTATGACGGGATTGTCGTCGCAAACGCCAAGGAAGGCCCTCTCTTCGACATTACCAAACGCGAACTCTTCCTTGCTCTGGCCAAGGATATTCCCGACGGCCAGGGCGGTTTCAAACCGAACCCATACATGATGTGGAACGAGGTAAACCCGTCGCTCCCCGCCAAGCCGATCCTCGTCCTCGGCCCGCCGCCCACCTCCGGCACGCGCGATGCCTTCGTCGAACTCGGTATGGAACTCGGCGCGCTGGAAATCCCGGAACTGGCAGCCCTGAAGGAGAGTGATGCCGAAGCTTTCAAGGCTCGCTCACATACGGTGCGTACGGACGACAAGTGGGT
>CALGEF010000452.1 GCA_937881755.1 uncultured Acidobacteriota bacterium | reverse complement strand
AAATATATTTACAGATAGATCGACCGTACGATCTCTTCATGGTCATCGGCATAATCTGCGACAGTTCCGCCATCAACGACGACACCGTCGCGAAGGATGATGAAGCGGTCAGCAACCATGAATGCCAGCCCAAGGTTCTGTTCAATCATCAGCATCGTTGCGCCATCTTCTTTCAGCGCAGCTATGATCGTGCCGATTTCATTGACGAACTGTGGCGACAAACCGCCTGAGGGCTCATCCAGTAAAAGTACGCGGGGTCGCGCCATAACGGCACGACCGATCGCCACCATCTGCTGCTCACCGCCGGACAGCGTCATAACGCGCTGGCTCCGCCGTTCCTTGAGGCGCGGAAAATAGCCATACACCCGTTCCAGTTCGACAGCAGCTGTGTCGCGCGATCGGACATGGGCACCAAGCTTGAGGTTATCCTCGACCGAGAGTTGCGGGAACAGATCGCGCGATTGCGATACCTGAACCAGACCCAGCGCAAAGGACTTGTGCGCCGGAAGGTTTTGGATTTCCTGCCCTTCGAGTTTGATCGTTCCCTGCTTGCAGCCGACAAAGCCGCTGATGGCATTCATCGCCGTCGATTTGCCGCTGCCGTTGGCGCCGAGAAGGCAAAGTGTTTCACCCTCGGCCAGTTCGAAATCCACACCCTGCAGGATTTCCTTCTTGCCGTAGGCGACACGGATGCCTTCGATTTTTAATGTCGGTTCATGCATAACCAAGATACGCCTCCAGGACCTCACGGTTTTCACGAATCTCGGCCGGTTTGCCTTCGGCAATATTCTGACCTGCACAGAGCACAACAATTCGGTCCGAACCTGCCATCACCAAATCGATTGCGTGCTCGATCAGTAGAATCGAAATCCCCTCTTCACCAGCTAGCCGCTTGATAACTTCCATCATCCGAGTGCGCATCGGCGGTGACAGTCCGACCGCCGGTTCATCCAGAAGCAAAAGCGGCGGCTCGGTCGAGATAGTGCGGACGATTTCGACCATTCGCTGCTGACCGCCGGAAAGGCTTTTGACTTGCTGATCAGCAAATTCGGCCATATCCATCAGGGTTAGTAACCGCATGGCGCGGGCAGCGGCTGCCTTTTCCTCTTCATCAGCTTTACGGGTGCCGAACAGCAGTCCCAAAAAGTGACTGTTAATCTGCACATGCATGCCGGTTAGAATATTTTCAAGCACGGTCATTTCACCGAACAGGCCGCCGTTCTGGAATGTCCGGCGCACCCCGCGGGCCGAAATCTGGTGCGGCGTCAGGCCCTGAATTTCCTGGCCCTTAAAATAAACTTCGCCCGACGTCGGCGGCACGTAACCCGAGATAACGTTGAACAGTGTCGTCTTGCCGGCACCATTGGGCCCGATCAGGGCTTTCACTTCGCCGGGGCTAGCTGAGAAGGATACATCGGTCAATGCCTTCAGGCCGGAAAAGTGCACCGAGATGTTGTTGAGTCTGAGAAGTTCACTCATTGCATCAATCCCGGTAGTATCTGTCAATGAACACTGGCGACAGCTTTGCCAGCAGGCTGGCAATTCCCTTCGGCAGGAACAGCAGAACTGTTATAATGATGCCACCGAAAAACAGTTCCGACATGCCCGGGAATTGCCGGAAGTATTCCGGCAATATCGTCAGCACGGACCCACCGATGACGCTGCCTATCAGGCTACCGCTGCCGCCGACCATGACCATGGCAAAATGTACGATGACCTCGGTCAGGCCGAAGCTTTCCGGGAACACCCGTTCCGTCGTTGCGGCAAACATGGCGCCTGCTATGCCGACGATGGAACCGCTCATGACGAAGGTCAGGATGATGTAGTTGGCTGTTGAAATACCAAGCGATGCCGTCGTCAGTTCGTTGTCACGAATGGCAATGATGGCGCGACCGACGCGTGAGCGCAGCAGGTTCGAGACCCCTTTCACGACGATCACAGTGATCAACAAAAAGACGTAGAACTTTGCCGTATCGGAATGCATCGACATGCCGAAGACCGAAATGTTGTGCAGCTTCAAACCGTCCGTGCCGTGCGTAATTTTGTCGGCATGGATGTATACCCAGCGCATCAGCTCACCAAACGCCAAGGTGATGATTGCCAGGTAATAGAGCCTGATACCCCGCAGCGCCGTAATGCTGGCCAGCACCCCAGCCAGGCCACCAACAATTGCTGCGCTGACCAGCGCGATCTCATAGGTAAAGCCCAGATGCGCCATAAGGATGGCCGTGGTATAGGCGCCAATTCCAAAGAAAGCGGTGTTAGCGAAAGCCAGTTGTCCGAGGTTGCCGATCACCAGATTGAAGCCGACGGTGACCAGCACATAGACC
>CALGEF010000451.1 GCA_937881755.1 uncultured Acidobacteriota bacterium | reverse complement strand
GGACGAGCAGCGAGGCGAGGCCGAAATCGGCGAGCGCGGTGTCCAGCGCGGCGCAGGCGTCTGCGTCACCTGCGGCGATCCTGCGGATCTGGTCGAGCGAGGCGGCGCCCGCGAGCACGCCCTTAAGGCTGTCCTGCAACAGGCGCTGGTCTTCGGAGAGTGCAAATTCCATGCGCCTTACGCCTTCGCCAGCTTCGGTTCGCGCGGCATGTTCAGCCCGCGTTCCGCGATGATGTTCTTCTGGATCTGGGCGGTGCCGCCGCCGATGATCAGGCCGAGATCATACATGTAGCGCCACTGCCAGCTGCCCTCGGCGCGCAGGTGTTCGCCGTCCTCATAGAGGATGCCGAGCTCGCCGAGCGCGTCGATGGCGAGGCGGGCGATCTCATGGTTGAGGTCGCATCCGTTCAGTTTCACGATCAGTCCGGCAAGGCCAGCCGGCTCGCCCTTCAGGTGGCTCGTGGTGATCCGCAGGCCGTTCGCCTGCATGGCGTAGACTTCAGACTGGAGTTTCATCAGCCGGTCACGCAGGTGCGGGTTGTCGATCAGGCGCTGGCCGTTGACGCTTTCGTCTTTCATCAGCATGACGAGTTCAATCAAGCGCGCCTTGGTGGCGTTCGGATCGCCCAGCATGCCGCGCTCGTGGGTGAGCGTGGCGTTCGCCACCTGCCAGCCGGCATTCGGCTTCGCGATCACGCCGCTCTTCGGTACACGGACGTTCGTGAAGAAGACTTCGTTGAAGTTCGCGCTGCCGGTCATGTCGACGAGCGGGCGCACCTCGATGCCGGGGGTCGACATCGGAAAGGTGATATAGGTGATGCCTTCGTGCTTCTTCGCTGCGGGATCGGTGCGCACGAGGCAGAAGATCATGTCGGCCTGCCTGGCGGTCGAAGTCCAGATCTTCGAGCCGTTGATGACGTAATGGTCGCCGTCTTCTGCGGCCGACGTGCGCAATGCGGCGAGGTCCGATCCCGCGCCAGGCTCGGAATAGCCCTGGCACCAGATCATTTCGCCTTCGATGGTCGGGCGGATATAGGCCTGTTTCTGGGCCTCGGTGCCAAGCTCCAGCAGCGTCGGCACGAGCATCGAGATGCCCTGCCCTGCCATCGGCCCGGGCGTGCGGGTGCGGGCAAATTCCTCAGCGATGATGCGCGCCTTGAGGATGTCCGGCTCGCCGCCGTATCCGCCATAGGCTACCGGGATCGTGCGCGCGGCGAGGCCGTGCCCGATCAGCAGTTTCTGCCAGGCGATGCGCCGCGCATTCTTATAACCCTTGTCCTCGGACGTGGGGGCGAGGTGGCGGTTCTTCGCGAGCGTCTCGGAGACTTCGGCGCGGAAGGCTTCGTATTCGGGATCAAGGTCGAGTTTCATGCCCGCATCTGAAACCCCTGACCCTGCGTCCGGCAAGAGGGGTGCTTGCGCGACGTTGCGGAAGGGCTCTTAGCTTTCCTCCAAGAAACCCCCAAGGAGGACATTCCATGCCCGTCGAATACGTCAGGAAAGGCCATGTGGCCATCATCACCATGAACCGCCCCGAAGCGCGCAACGCCATCAATGGCGAGATGGCCGCAACGATGGAAGCAGCGCTCGACCAGATGGAATCGGACCCGGAAGTCTGGGTCGGCATCCTGACCGCCGTCGGCAAGGCGTTCTGCGCCGGCGCAGACCTCAAGGAAATCTCCGCCGGCAATGGCGCCGCCCTCTCCACGAAGAAGGGCGGCTTTGCCGGGATTGCCCGGCGCGAGCGCACCAAGCCGCTGATCGCGGCAATCACCGGCTCGGCGCTGGCCGGCGGTACCGAAGTGGCGCTTTCCTGCGACATGATCATTGCGGCCGATGACACCAATTTCGGCCTGCCGGAAGTCAAGCGCTCGCTGGTCGCCGGGGCCGGCGGGCTGTTCCGCCTGCCGCGCGTGATCGGCAAGGCGGCCGCGCTGGAAGTGATCCTGACGGGCGACCCGCTTTCCTCGCAGCGCGCGTATGAGCTCGGCATGGTCAACAAGGTCGTGCCGGAAGCCGAAGTCATGGCCGAAGCGGAAAAGCTGGCGGCGCGCATCACGGCCAATGCGCCGCTTGCCGTGGCAGCCAGCCGCGCCGTCGCCATCGAGGCGACGAGCAAGACAGATGACGAACTCTGGAAAGCCTCGGGCACCGCCTTCGCCAGCATCATTAACACCGAAGACTACCGCGAAGGCCCGAAAGCCTTCATCGAGAAACGCGCACCCGTCTGGAAGGGCAAGTAAGCGTTTCCTGATTTGCCGGACTTTTAAGCGCCATTCCGGGAGACCGGGCCGGGAAAACGGGCCGGGAAAACGAGGTGGCGGCTTTCGTCCGGGGAGCAGACGGCGGGACGGGTTTGTTTTCCGGTTTCAGTTTTTCTGCGCTCATTATGGCGGAGGGGCCCGGCTGAACCCGGGATAGCGGTCCGTGCCCGGGGCCGCCTGCATCAGGCGGCGGAAGGGTGTTGTGAGGGGTCGTCAGTCCTCGCGTTTCACACGCGCCTTGCCGCGGCCGAGGGTGAGAGCCTTGATGGCGCCGCGGAAGGTGCGCACTTCCTGCTCCGTCCACTGGGCGCGGATCAGGGCGTTGCGCAGGTTGTTGGTGATCACAGGGGTTTTTTCGGGCGGGTAGAAATAGCCGGCGCGGTCCAGTTCAGATTCGAAATGTTCGAACATGCCGATGACCTCCTCGCGCGGGGCGGGCGCGCCGACGCCTTCGTTCTTGCCGGCAAAGCGGCCACCGAGGCCGGCGCCCTCGCCCCATTGGTGGCAGAAGATGCCGACGGCCTGGGCGAGGTTCAGCGAGGCAAAGCCAGGGTTGACCGGATAGGTGAGGATGGCGTCGCAGAGGGCGACGGCCTCGTTCGGCAGGCCGGACTTCTCGCCGCCGAAGAGGACGCCGGCCTTGCCGGGATGGGCCGCGAGGGCAGAAACGGCCCGGCGCGTCTCCAGCACCGGCTTTTCGATGCCGCGCGGGCGGGCGGTGGTGGCAACGGCAAAGGTGAGACCCGCCATGGCGGCTTCAAGGGTGGCGAAGACGCGGGCCTCGACACCCTGCCCCAGCGCGCCGGCGGACATGGCTTCGGCGGCGGGGTTCGGCCAGCCGTCGCGCGGGGCGATCAGGCGCAGGTCAGTGAGGCCGAAATTCAGCATCACGCGCGCGGCGGCGCCGATGTTTTCGCCCAGCTGAGGGGTGTGCAGGAGGATGGCGGGCGAGTGCAGATCTGCCATGTTCTATCCGGTTTTGACGGGGGGCCTGCGTCTGCTATAGCGCGCGCTGCACCGTTATAGCGCAAGGATTCGAAAACATGTCGAAGATCAAGGTCAAAAACCCGGTTGTGGAGATGGACGGGGACGAAATGACCCGGATCATCTGGCAGGTCATCAAGGACAAGCTGATCCACCCCTATCTCGATATCGACCTGAAATATTACGACCTCTCGATCCAGAACCGCGATGCCACCGATGACCAGGTGACCATCGATTCCGCCGAGGCGACGAAGAAATACGGCGTCGCCGTAAAGTGCGCGACGATCACCCCGGACGAGCAGCGGGTCGAGGAATTCGGCCTCAAGAAGATGTGGAAGAGCCCCAACGGCACGATCCGCAACATCCTTGGCGGCGTGGTGTTCCGTGAGCCGATCGTGATTTCCAACATCCCGCGCCTGGTGCCCGGCTGGACCCAGCCGGTCGTGATCGGCCGCCATGCGTTCGGCGACCAGTACAAGGCAACCGATTTCGTGGTGCCCGGCGCCGGCAAGCTGACGATGAAATTCGAAGGCAAGGACGGCAAAGTGATCGAAAAGGAAGTGTTCGACTTCCCCTCCGCCGGCATCGCGATGGGCATGTACAACCTCGACGAGTCGATCCGCGACTTTGCGCGCGCGACCTTTACCTACGGCGTGCAGCGCCAGTGGCCGGTTTACCTCTCCACCAAGAACACGATCCTGAAAGCCTATGACGGCCGCTTCAAGGACATCTTCCAGGAAGTGTTCGACGCCGAGTTCAAGGACAGGTTCGCCGCCTTCAAGGGCACCTACGAGCACCGCCTGATCGACGACATGGTGGCGGCCTGCATGAAATGGTCCGGCGGCTATGTCTGGGCGTGCAAGAACTATGACGGCGACGTCCAGTCCGACACCGTGGCGCAGGGCTATGGCTCGCTTGGCCTGATGACCTCCGTGCTGCTATCGCCGGATGGCAACACGGTGGAAGCCGAAGCCGCGCACGGCACCGTGACGCGCCACTACCGCAACTGGCAGAAGGGCGAGGCGACCTCGACCAACTCCATCGCCTCTATCTATGCCTGGACGCAGGGCCTCGATCACCGCGGCCGGATGGACGCCGCACCGGAGGTGCGCAAGTTCGCCCGCACACTGGAAGAAACCGTCGTCAAGACGGTCGAAGCCGGTTTCATGACAAAGGACCTCGCCCTCCTCGTCGGCCCAGAGCAGAATTACCTGACCACGGAAGGCTTCATCGAGAAAGTGGCGCAGAACTTCGAAGACGCGATGGGCAAGGCCTGAGGCGGACGGACGGGGCTGGCCGGAGCAGCTGGCCCCCTTCCGTCCCTCAGACTCGCATCCGGATGACGCAAACCGAACCTCCCCGCACATCCGGAAACCGCCTCGCTGAACTGGGCATGCCTGCCCTGCTGCTGCTCGCCACCATCGCCATTGCCTATGCCGCCTGGGCCACTGGAGCGGCAGGCGCGCTGGAAGCGGGCGCCTTTGTTACCGGCGTGATCTGCGTCTGGCTGGTCGTGCGCCAGAGCGTCTGGAATTTCCCGCTCGGACTGCTGAATGTGGCAGCCTATGCCTGGATCTTCTACGAATACCGTCTGTATGCGGACTCTGGCCTGCAGGTCGTCTATTTCGCGCTGAACCTGATCGGCTGGTATCTCTGGCTGTTCGGCGGCGAGAACCGCACCGCGTTGCAGGTGCGGCGTACCTCGAAGCGGGAGCTGGCCTTCATCGCGGTGTTCATCGCGGCCGCCACCGCCTTCCTCTGGTGGCTGCTCGGCAAGCTGGGCGGCGCGGCAAAATTCTGGGACGCGCTGACGACATCCATCAGCCTTTCGGCGCAATGGTTGCAGAGCCGCAAGAAGCTCGAATGCTGGCACCTTTGGATACTTGCCGACGTGATCTATGTTCCGCTCTATATTTCGCGAGGCCTTAACCTTACCGCGCTGCTTTACGGCGTATTCCTGTGCATGGCGGTGATAGGGCTGCTGGCATGGCAGAAATCAGTGAAGACATGGCCGATCGCACAATCCTTCGAGTAGTCCTGATCGGCGCCGAGTCCGTGGGCAAGACGACGCTGTGTGAGCAGCTGGCGGCGCATTACGCAACCGTCTGGGTGGCCGAATATGGCCGCGAACATTGGGAAAAGAAAATTGCCGGGCAGGACGTGCCCGGAGAAATCCCGGCCTGGACGGAAGATGAATTTGTCCACATCGGCGAAGTCCAGCAAAGCAGGGAAAACGAAGCCTCCACCCGCGCGAGCCGTGTGCTGATCTGCGACACCAATGCCTTTGCCACCGCCACATGGTTCGAGCGCTATGCCGCCAAACGCCACCCGGATGTCGACGCCATCGGCGCCCGCGACATCGTCGACCTTTACCTCATTCCCTCTCCGGACGTCCCCTTCGTTCAGGACGGCGTGCGCGACGGCGAGAAGATCCGCGAGTGGATGCATGCCCGGTTCCTCGAGCTGATCGGCGCCAATGGCACGCCCTATGCGCTGATCACCGGGGCCTACGGCGCGCGCCTTGCGCAGGCCATTGCCGCGATCGACGCGTTGCTCGCCCGCCGCGGAGCCGCACATGGCTGAGTTCCGCATCCGCCGCGCCGGGGCCAGCGACGCCGAAGCCCTCAGCCATATCGGCGCCGCCACCTTCCTCGAATCCTATACCGAGATCATCGACGGCCCGGACATGATTGCACATTGCACGCGCCAGCATTCGCGCGCCGTCTACGGCGACTACCTGGCGGACCCGTCCGCCGCTGTCTGGATCGCCGAATTCACCGCGACCGGCGCGCCCGTCGGCTACGCCGTCAACTGCCCGCCGGACCTGCCCATCGCCCTGCAGGACGGCGATGTGGAACTGAAGCGGATCTACGCCTTTTCACGTTTCCACGGCGCCGGGATTGGACAGGCGCTTATGCAGGCAGCCATTGACAATGCCCGTGGACGCGGCGCCCCGCGCCTGCTGCTCGGCACTTACCAGGACAACCACCGCGCCGTGGCTTTCTACAAGCGGCATGGTTTTACCCTTGCCGGGACAAGGCAATTCCAGGTCGGCAGCAAGCTGTTCGACGATATCGTGATGGGCAAGACGCTCTAGACCCTCTCCCATTGGAGAGGGGTTGAGATCAGACCATCCGCGAGCTGCGCACGTAGCGGACCATTCCGTCCGTAGACGTCATGACGAGCGTATGCGTGTGGACGCGGCCGTCCTTGTGGTGGACGCCGTTCAGCATGGTACCGTTGGTCACGCCGGTGGCGCAGAAGACGGTGTCGCCGGAGGCGAGCTCGTTCAGCGAATAGGTCTTGCCGAAATCGGTGATACCGGTGCGGGCGGCGCGTTTCTTTTCGTCATCGTTGCGGAAGACGAGGCGGCCGAACATCTGTCCGCCTACGCACTTCAGGGCCGCGGCCGCGAGCACGCCTTCCGGGGCGCCGCCCTGGCCGACATACATGTCGATGCCGGTGGCGGCGTCGGTCGTTGCGATCACGCCGGCGACGTCACCATCGGTGATCAGCGAGATGCGCGCGCCGGCGGAGCGCAGGGAGTCGATAATGTCCTGGTGGCGCGGACGGTCGAGCACGCAGACGGTCATGTCTTCGACCTTGCGCTTTGCGGCCCTGGCGAGCGCCTTGATGTTGTCGGCGGGCGAGGCGCTGAGGCTGATCAGGCCTTCGGGGAAACCGGGGCCGATGGCGATCTTGTCCATGTAGGTGTCCGGCGCATAGAGCAGGCCGCCGCGCGGGGCGATGGCCAGCACGGCGAGCGCGTTGGCCATGGCCTTGGCGGTCAGCGTCGTGCCTTCCAGGGGATCGAGCGCGATGTCGATCTCGGGGCCCTTCCCGGTGCCGACTTCCTCGCCGATATAGAGCATCGGGGCTTCGTCCCGCTCGCCTTCGCCGATTACGACGCGGCCCCTGAACGCGACCTCGTTGAAGGCGCAGCGCATGGCGTCCACGGCGGCGGCATCGGCCTTTTTCTCGTCGCCCCGGCCCACTTCCTTCGAAGCCGAGATCGCGGCGAGTTCCGTGACGCGCACCATTGCATCGGCGAGGCTCGGCGTCAGAACA
>CALGEF010000450.1 GCA_937881755.1 uncultured Acidobacteriota bacterium | reverse complement strand
GTCTCAGCATGGCAATCGGGGGCCTTGCCAAACCGGCCCCCATGGTAGACCTAAGGAGACGACTTATGAGCAAACCCGCACTCGCCCTCGTGCAGAAGGAAACCGGCGTGGACAAGCAAAAAGCCCTCGAAACGGCGCTCGGAAACATCGAGCGCTCCTTCGGCAAGGGCTCCGTGATGCGCCTTGGCGACAAGAAATCGATGGATATCGAGGCGGTTTCGACCGGCTCGCTCGGCCTCGACATCGCGCTGGGTATCGGCGGGCTTCCGAAAGGCCGGATCATCGAGGTTTTCGGGCCGGAAAGCTCGGGCAAGACGACGCTGGCGCTGCATTGCGTCGCCGAAGCGCAGAAGAACGGGGGCGTCTGCGCCTTCATTGACGCCGAGCACGCACTCGATCCGGTCTATGCCGGCAAGCTTGGCGTCGATCTTGATGACCTTCTGATTTCGCAGCCCGATTCGGGCGAGCAGGCGCTCGAGATTGCCGATACGCTGGTGCGTTCCGGCGCGGTTGACCTGCTGGTGATCGATTCGGTGGCGGCCTTGACACCGCGCGCCGAACTCGAAGGCGAGATGGGCGACCAGCTCCCCGGCGCCCAGGCGCGCCTGATGAGCCAGGCCCTGCGCAAGCTGACGGGGTCGATCTCCAAGTCGAAGTGCATGGTGATCTTCATCAACCAGATCCGCATGAAGATTGGCGTGATGTTCGGCAATCCGGAGACCACAACCGGTGGTAACGCCTTGAAATTCTACGCCTCTGTCCGTCTTGATATTCGCCGCATCGGCCAGATTAAGGAACGCGAGGACGTGATCGGCAACCAGACGCGCGTCAAGGTCGTCAAGAACAAGGTCGCCCCGCCGTTCCGCCAGGTCGAGTTCGACATTCTCTATGGCGAAGGTATCTCCAAGACCGGCGAACTCGTCGATCTCGGCGTCAAGGCCAACGTCGTCGAGAAGTCAGGGTCCTGGTACTCCTACAATGGCGAACGGATCGGGCAGGGCCGTGAAAAAGCCCGCCAGTTCCTGAAGGACAACATCCCGGTCGCCAACGAGATCGAGGATGCTATCCGCCGCAATGCGGGCCTGCTCGCCGATGAACTGCTCGCCGCCGGCATGAATGCCGAGGACGGGGACGGGACGCCGGACGCCGCCGAAGGTTGATCGCGGCGGGTCTGGGATGGACATGAAATTGCGGTTTTCCATTTGCAACATGGAGAAACGCAAGCCCTGGCGGTCTGCGCGGTAAATCCACGCTGGACCGGTGTGGCAATCTTCCGGTCTACCGATCTCCGGACTGGAAGAAGTCCCCTTTGCGGCGCGCCTTGTCTTGGCGTGCTGCAAAGGGGCCTTTATATCGCCTCTGTAATCCATCGCGCGCCTCGGCTAAGGCGGGCGATGGACCATTTGGTGATTGGCAAGGAACAGAAGCGACAGATGCAAGGCGTTAACGAGATCCGGGAGACGTTCCTCAGCTTTTTTGAGAAGAACGGTCATGCCCGCCGGCCATCGGCGCCGCTGGTGCCGCAGAACGACCCGACCCTGCTGTTCGTCAATGCAGGCATGGTGCCGTTCAAGAATATCTTCACCGGCGTGGAAGCCCCGTTTGCGCCGCGCGCCACGACGTCGCAGAAATGCGTGCGCGCTGGCGGCAAGCACAATGACCTCGACAATGTCGGCTATACCGCGCGCCATCACACCTTCTTCGAAATGCTGGGGAATTTTTCCTTCGGCGACTATTTCAAGGATGATGCGATCCGCCTCGCCTGGGAACTGATCACCAGGGACTACGGGCTCGATCCGAAGCGCCTGCTGGTCACTGTCTATGCCGAGGACGAGGAAGCCGCCTCAATCTGGAAGAAGGTTGCCGGCTTCGACGATTCGCGGATTATCCGGATCGCGAGCAGCGACAATTTCTGGTCGATGGGCGATACTGGCCCGTGCGGCCCCTGTTCGGAAATCTTCTTCGACCACGGCGACAAGGTCGCCGGCGGCCCGCCCGGAAGCCCCGATCAGGACGGTGACCGGTTCATCGAAGTCTGGAACCTCGTGTTCATGCAGTTCGAGCAGCACGAAGGCGGCAAGCGCACCAGCCTGCCGAAGCCCTCGATCGATACCGGCATGGGCCTCGAGCGGATTGCGGCGGTGCTGCAGGGCCAGCACAACAACTATGATATCGACCTGTTCCGCACGCTGATCAACGCCGAAGAGGCGGTGTATGGCCAGAAATCGGCCGGCGACAAGGCAGGGTCCTTCCGTGTCATCGCCGACCATCTTCGTACCTCGGCTTTCCTCGTGGCGGACGGCGTGCTGCCGTCGAACGAAGGGCGCGGCTATGTGCTGCGCCGGATCATGCGGCGCGCCATGCGCCATGGCCACATGCTCGGCGCACGCGAGCCGCTGATGCACAAGCTGGTGCCTGCGCTGGTTGCTGAGATGGGCAAGGCCTATCCGGAACTCGGCCGCGCGCAGGTCGCAATCGAAGCGGCCATCGAGCAGGAGGAGGCCCGGTTCCAGCGTACGCTGGGCAACGGCCTGTCGCTGCTCGACAAGGCGCTTGCCGAGCTTAAGCCCGGCGCGGCGCTGCCGGGCGATGTGGCGTTCAAACTGTCGGACACCTACGGCTTCCCGCTCGACCTGACGCAGGACATCCTGCGCGGCCGCGGGCTCGACGTCGACGTGGCCGGGTTCGAGGCGGCGCTTGATGTCCAGCGCGGCGCCAGCCGCGCCGCAGGATTCACTTCCGGTGACCGCGCGACCGAGGAAATCTGGTTCGAGGCCCGCGCAAGGACCGGCGCGACCAGATTTGCCGGATACGGCGCAACGTCCGGCGACGGCAGGCTGGTGGCGATCGCTGCTGGCGGCCTTTTGGCGCAGGAGATGTCGGCCGGCGAAGCTGAACTCGTGCTCGACACGACGCCCTTCTATGCCGAGTCCGGCGGCCAGGCGGGCGATCACGGCGAGATCATCTTCGAGAGCGGCGCGCGCTTCATCGTACGTGATGTGCACAAGCGCGCCGGGGATGTGCATGTGCATATCGGCGAACTGGTGTCGGGCACGGTGAAGCTGGGCGCGAAGGCGCAGCTGAAGGTCGACGCCGTGCGCCGCAAGCAGGTCATGGCGAACCATTCGGCGACCCACCTGATGCATGCCGCGCTGCGCAAGGTACTCGGCGCACATGTCACGCAGAAAGGCTCTCTCGTCGAAGCCGACCGGTTCCGGTTCGACTTCTCGCACGGCGCGCCGATGACGCCGGCCGAGATCGAGGCGGTGGAAGATGAAGTCAACGCGCAAATCCGGGCGAATATCGAAACCGGCATCAAGGTGACCAGCCCAGAGAAGGCTATCGAGGCCGGCGCGCTGGCTCTGTTCGGCGAAAAGTACGGAGAGGAAGTCCGTGTACTGTCGATGGGCGAGCCTGGCGAAGGCGGACGCTCCTACTCCGTCGAGCTTTGCGGCGGCACGCACGTGACCCGCACCGGCGACATCGCCGTGTTCGCCATCGTTTCGGAAGGCGGTGTCGCGGCCGGCGTGCGCCGCATCGAGGCGGCGACCGGCGCTGAGGCGCTGAGCTATCTCAAAGGCCGCGCGCAGATTGCAGCGGATGTTTCGAAAAGCCTGAAAGTTCCGCTGAAAGACCTGCCGCGCCGCGTGGCCGCGTTGTCGGATGAGCGCAAGTCGCTTGAGCGGGAACTCAACGACGCCAAGCGCAAGCTCGCGATGGGCGGCGGCGGGGGGGCCTCGGGTCCGGAAGTCATCAACGGTGTCAACCTGATCGCGCGGATTGCCGACGGTGTGGGCAGCAAGGACCTGCGCCCGCTGGTCGAGGAGGCGAAAGCCAGCATCGGCTCGGGCGTGGTCGTGTTCGTCGGAATCGAAGGCGGTAAGGCAGGTATCGCGGTCGGCGTCACCAAGGAGCTGGTGGGCACGCATTCTGCCGTCGACCTCGTGAAAGCTGCGGCAGCGGCCATGGGCGGCTCGGGCGGCGGCGGCCGGCCGGATATGGCGCAGGCCGGCGGCAGCGACGTCGACAAGGCGGATGCGGCGCTTGACGCTGTACGCGCTGCGCTGCGAGGGTGACCTGGGCGGGCCGATCGAGAGACCGGTGAGGCGGGCTGCAGGAAGATGCGGCCAGCAGAGCCGGCGGGGCTGAGTGAGAATGCGCAGCAAGAGCCATAACCTGTTGCCGGCGATCCTCGCACTGGCCACGCTCCTGTGTGCGTGCGCATCGGGCCCTGAGCCCATCGCGCTTACAAAGTTCTCCCCGTCGCCCGTGGATCGCAGTGATTATGATCAGGCTTATCACCCGATCGAGGGCCATCAGAAGCTGAAGTTTCCGA
>CALGEF010000449.1 GCA_937881755.1 uncultured Acidobacteriota bacterium | reverse complement strand
GAAAGCAGACGGCCATGTCCGCAGCATTCTCGAGAACGATGCCGGAGAGCGCCATCACGTCGCGCCGATTTGGCCGGAGCTCAGGCCAGGACACCATGGCATCGACGGTCACCGGCAGGACAACGTCGGTGAGCAGGTCGATTTCCAGAGGATTGACGGCGGTCCGGTTGACACCGCGCCCACGTCCCATCGCCTGGATCAGTTCGCCCTCACAGATGCTCCAGCGCACGGCCTCGGCGATCGAGTCGGCATGTTCTTCCATAGAAAGCGCCGTAGTCTGGTCGCCCGCGAGCCGTACGCGGCGCGCGACCATCGGATACCACCAGCCTGCCTCAGCCGGGTTGGCAGCGGGCGCGCGGCCGGTCAGCGCCGTTGCGAGCAGTTCTACGGTGCGCGGCGCAGGCAGTGTTCGGCCGAGGATCACCATACCGCCGATCCCGCCCCAGCGGTCGAGCCCGCTCAGTGCGTTGAAGTGCACTGCCTCCACGCGCGGCGGCAGCCCGACGGCCCGGAGCGCATCGATTGCCGCCTTCTGCCCTATGACGAGCAGGTCAACCGATTGCTCAGGCCGATGGCACTGCAAAGCCCGAAGCTGGAGCCAAGCGCGTAGGTCGCGCAGTCGGCGCACAGCGGCCTTATGATCCCGCTCTGGGGCGTGCCCCGCGGGTGTAAGCGCCCGAGCAGAGGTGGGGCTGCCGGTAATCTGGCGGACCCAGACATATGGCTGACGCGCAGCGACCGGCGCGCCGATATCGATCCGTGGCAAATAGGCCTGCACCAATGCGGGGCGGAGCGTCGCATCGAGATGCAGGATCGGCGCCTGAGCGGCCCAGCCAGCCCGCATGCGACCGCGCCAGCGCAGCTTGAGGGCACGGACTGATCCGGCTTCGGTCATCTCGTAGGCCAGCTCAGCGCTCGCAGCGTCATGGCGATTTTCCAGCGCCTCAGCAAGGATCAGCCAGAGCGTGGCGCATCGTCCGGGTGGCGCCCAGGGTTCGCCTGCAGGCGGCAGAACCACCGCTTTGCGTTTCCGTCGTTCGGCCGGCGCCATGCCAGGGCGGAGACCTGCGTCACGCATCCGACGGCGCTCCAGCTTGGCAGCATGACGACACGCATCCGCTGTGAGCCCGACGGCTTCCAGCAGGCCGCGGCGCAGCGGACCAGGCTCTGTGACCCGTAGCGCCTTGCAAAGCCGTGTACGGGCGGCAACCAGATCGGCCGTTCGGGGGATGTCGATCTTGCCCTTTCGGGTGTAGCAGACCACTGAGGCCTTCCCTGGCTCCAACCCGTCTTGCGTAAGCGTTGCTTTACCATCAAGACCGCGCAGGCCCGATTGCCAGAAGGCCTCGTCGACCACGAGCAGCCCGACTTCGCCGATCGCTTCAGGCTTCATATGGAAGAGGCTGTCATGAGCGCAGACGATCACTTGCGCTGCCTGCGCCTGTAGCTTTTGGCGTTGGTAGCCGCAGGTGTGGAAATGCGGGCACAGGAGCAGCTCTGCGCCGTTCCGGACCTTACAGCAGCTTTGCTCGACGGGATGCTCGACCTCGAGTGCATCGAATGTGGCTTCAGGATCCAGGCACATGAGCCGATCGGGGCTATCGGGTCTAGGATCGGGTGCGGTGCGACCCTTCCAGAGCATCGCGCTGAGACCCAATGCCTTGAAGGCTGCGACCTGCTCAGCGCCCAGATCGTGACGCGGCACCGCATAAACGACCTTGCGCGCACCGAGGCCACCCGCGACGATCAGATCGGCGATTGCGGCGCGCGCGCTCGATGTCTTGCCGAGGCCCACGTCGACCGGCAAGGCGAGAAGCGGCGGCAGGGCCGCCTGTGCTACGATATTGAAATCCAGCGGATCGCGGTCCTGACCGCTGTTCCCGGCCTCCTCCGCCGCCGCGACAGCCGCCCAGTAGTCCGGGATCGCCGCCATGAAGCCCACGATGGCGTCGGCCAGGCTTGCACGCGCCTCCTCGGGCGAGAGGACTGGTGCCGGATAGGTTGGCTGTGGCGGGGGGATCCAGGCAGCGTTGGCGACCATCTGTGCGACGGCGGCGGGTCCCTCGGTGCAGAAAAGGTCGTTGGCATCGCCCGCGCTGTCAGGCACTGCGAGGCGGCCATCGACAGCGAGGGCGACCTTGTTGGCGGCCGTAACGCCGGGGTTCGTGGCGCCATCAGGCTTTATGTCGTTATCGGCGACGAGGACGAGATCAGCGTCTGGGAAACGCGCCCGCAGCGCCTCGGCAACCGGCATCAGGTTGCTAGCGTCCATCGCCGCGATCACGGTATGGCCCGTCGCGATATGCAGGCTCGCACCAGTGGCCCAGCCTTCGCAGATCAGGACCGGACCCTTGGGAGCGTCGAGTGGCCCCGGCTCCGCGCCCACGGCCGCGAAATGCCCCTTCTTCGCGCCGCCTGCGAGGTAGCGCTTGGCGCCATCGGGCGCGATGAACTCAACGCTGTGGATATAGCCATCGATATCCTGCAGGGGAACGACAAGCCGGTGGCCTGCGTCCAGGCGCAGGGCGAGCGGTGTAGCCTGCTTGGCCGCAAGATATGGATGATCGCCTGGTGCCGGATGCGCGCTCGCCCAGATCCTCGCGGCGCGCGCAGCGGCTTCGTCTGCCCGGCTTGGCGCGGGCGCGGCATCGTCGACAGGATTGCGCGCGAGCGGCGCCTCGGGCAGTGCCAGTTGCGGCTTGCAAAGATC
>CALGEF010000448.1 GCA_937881755.1 uncultured Acidobacteriota bacterium | reverse complement strand
CGTCGGTCAAAACTTCCGGCAATGTGTTGTAGCGCATCGCCGGGATGTTTGCCTTGTCCAGTCTTTCCAGCCAGTCGTCCGTGGTGCGCGTGGCGGTGACGTCCTCGATCAGGGCGTAGAGGGCGCCGGTATTCTCGGTGCGGGCCTGGTAGGTGCTGAAACGCGGGTCCTGGAAAATGTGCGGCATGCCGCCGATCTCGAAGAATTTTTCCCATTGCTGGTCCGAGTACGGAACAAGGCCGATATAGCCGTCCAGCGTCGGGTAGGGGCGCCGGTTCGGATTGACCGAGCGGGTATAGGCGAGGTGGCCCCGGGGCGGAATGAAGGTTTCGCCATAAAGGTTCTCGACCATGTTGAAGAAGGTGAAGCATTCCAGCATCGGCACCTGCACGAACTGGCCTTCGCCGGTCTTCGCCTTGTGGAAAAGGGCGGCGAGCGTCGCATAGGTGGCAAACAGGCCAGCCGTCTTGTCGGCGACAAGGGAGGGCGCGTATTCCGGCCGGCCGCCGGAGCGCACGGCGTTGAGATCGGCAAAGCCGGAGGCGCCCTGGATCAGGTCGTCATAGGCCTGGCGGAACTCGTAAGGCCCGCCTTTGCCGAAGCCGGCGCAGTGGACATAGACGATGCCGGGCCGCAGCGCCTTCACCTGCTCGTAGCCGAAACCAAGGCGTTCCATGCCGGCAAGGCGGACATTGTGGAAGAAGACGTCGGCGGTCTTCAGCAGCTGCGTCAGCGCCGCCTTCCCCTCGGGGGTCTTGGCATCCAGCGTCATGGAGCGCTTGTTGCGGTTCAGCGCCATGTAGATCGGACCGAGATCGCCGGTCGGCGAGCTGCCCGCATAGCGCATCGTGTCACCCTTGCCGGGCGGCTCGATCTTGATCACTTCGGCCCCGAGATCGGCGAGGATCATCGTCGCGAAGGGGCCCAGCACGACCGTGCTCATGTCGACGATTCGGACACCGGAGAGCGGGCCGGTGCGGGGTGCGTCGGTCATGGGCAGGTCTCCTCAGGCGGTGGCCGGTAAGTGCCCCGCAGGGCCCTTGCAGATCAAGCCTTTCTTCGGGTCAGAGGCCAAGCGCCAGCCGGGCTTCCTCGATATGACCGGTTTTCGCCGCGAAGGCCGACCAGTCATCAGACGCCGCGATGGGGTCCCACAGCGCCTCGACCTCCTCGATGACGAGGCTGGCCGGCTCGGGCTTCTGGAAGTAGGCATGCGACAGCCGCCCGGGCCGCACCGGCGTGCGGGCGAGCAGGGCAGCCCGCACCGGCGCGAAGGAAGGGCGCCCATAGAGCGCGGCCTGCGGCGAGGCGGCGGCCCGCGCTTCATCCGCGCAGAACCAGTCGAAAAAGGTCTGCGGCCAGCTTGCCCCGCTATCGGTCATCCAGCCGTAGAGTGCCTGCAGCAGGCCGATGTCCTTCGCGCGGTCCCCCACAGGTGCGAGCCCGAGCAGGGCATGGGTATGGGCGGCGAAGCTGGCCTGATAGGCGGCCTCGTAAGGCGCCAGCGACGGGGCGAGGTCTTCGGCCTGCGCCAGCAGGAGGAGCGCCGAGGCGAGCTGTTGCAGGGCCCAGCCGCCCTGCACCGGCTGGCGGCCAAACCGGTAGAGGCCGTTCTGGTCGAAATAGGCGGCGGTGAAGTTCGGGTCCGACTGGGCCAGGAAGCGCCAGGGGCCGAAATCGAAGGTCTCGCCGGTGATGTTGAAATTGTCGGTATTCATGACGCCGTGCACGAAGCCGGCGGCCATCCACTGCCCGATCATCCGGCCGGTCGCCGCCGCAATCTGCTCCAGCAGTGCGCAGGCCTTGCGGGCCATGTCCGGGTCATCGGCCTCCGGATGGAACTGCGCAACGCAGTAGTTCACCAGCTGCGCCATCGCCTCGCGGTCATCCAGGTATGCGCAGCGCTGGAAAGTGCCGAACCGGACATGGCTGTGCGACAGGCGCACGAGTACCGAGGCGCGGGTGGGGGAGGGCTCGTCATTGCGCTCCAGCGCCTCGCCCGTCTCGAACAGGCTGAACGCCTTGGAGGTGTTCACGCCAAGGGCTTCGAGATAGCTCGCGGCCAGGATTTCGCGCACCCCGCCCTTCAGCGTCAGGCGGCCATCGCCGCGCCGTGACCAGGGCGTCTGGCCGGACCCCTTGGTGCCGAGATCCAGCAGGCGGCCGGCAGGGTCGCGCGCCTGCGCGAACAGGAAGCCGCGCCCGTCACCGAGGTCGGGATTATAGGTGCCGAACTGGTGGCCGTGATAGCGCATCGCGAGCGGCTGCGGCAGGTTGGCAGGCAGGGGGTCAAATCGCGCGAAGTGCTGCGCCCAACTGGAATCTGGCAGGCTGCCGAGGCCTACGGCTTCGGCCCAGCGCTGGTTGCGCCAGCGCAACACTGTTTGCGGAAAGTTGGCAGCCTGCACCGGGTCGCCGAACTTTTCCGCAAGCTGCTGGAAGGGCGGGCTTACAGTTCCTTTTCCAGACTTTTGAGTATTTTCTGGGTAACCCAAGGGAATTTGGCCTTCCGTAAACGTGTAGGGAACATACCGGGTTCCGATTAGGTATGCTGCATCGCAGCACAGATCCCTACTTGCACTGCGTGTCAGACGCTTAATGGTGGGAATTGGTCAAATTCATGACAGGCTGCACAAGCTTGCGCCAGACCGTAACAGTTTCGGGAGGAAACCAATGACATCTTTTAAAGAAATGCTCTTTTGTGCATCGGCCATTGCGCTGAGCGGCTCCTTTGCCGCGCAGGCGCAGGAGGACGAGAACGAGCGCAAGCTCGCAACCGTGACTGTTACGGGGTCGGCCATTGCCGGAACACCGGAAGACGCCGCCTTGCCGGTCGACGTCCTCACGGCAGCTGACCTTAAGCTGGAAGGCAACCCCACGATCACCGAGCTGATCCGCAATCTCGGCGTCTCGTCGGGCGTCGACGGACAGACCAACCAGTTCGCGTCTAACGGTCTGGAAGGCACCTCGAACGTCAACCTGCGCGGCCTTGGCCCGGCGCGGACGCTGGTGCTGATCAATGGCCGCCGGCAGGTCTATTCGCCGGTCGCAATCGGCGAGCAGGCCCAGCTCTTCATCGACACCAATATGATTCCGACCGCCGCTGTTGGCCGGATCGAGGTACTGAAGGACGGCGCGGCCGCGATCTACGGCTCCGACGCCATCGCCGGCGTCGTCAACTTCATCACCCGCAGCGATCTTGAGGGCTTCGAGATCGGCGGCGACTATTCTACCTTCGACGGCAATGATGACGGCAACTACAATATTTCCGCCGCCTATGGCCTGCAGGGCGGTAACTGGAATTGGGTCACCTCAGTCGGTTATAATTTCCGTTCCGAAGTCGGTTTCCTCGAAAAGGACTGGGGTACGCCCCCCGTCACGGAAAACCCGGTCGCGGGCTACTCTTCGCTTTCGAATCCCGGCCGTTTCCTCACCATTGGCCCTCTGCCGGGCGGTAGTGTCGGCGTAAACGGCAATATTGCCGATGTTGGCTGCGTCCCCCTGGGCGGGCAGCTCGGACCGGACAATCAGTGCCGCTTCCAGTTCACCCAGTTCGACAACCTGCAGGAGAAGGAAGAGCGTTACCAGATCTTCTCTGAATATAATTACACTCTTGGCAATGGGGCC